>JBJEYK010000252.1:0-19140 GCA_051886775.1 Candidatus Ventricola sp.
AGCACCTCGACCAGGGTCTTGAGCTCCTCGCGGTCATCGCCCTCGCGGATGGCGACGATGTTCGGATAGGCGACGTCCGGGGACTCGGTGCCGATGGCGGTGCCGACGACCTCAACGCCAGCCTGCAGCGCGTAGTTGGAGTTGATCACGGCCAGGTCGACGTCGGCCAGCATGCGCGGCACGGCGGCAGCCTCAAACTCCTGCACCTGGATGTTCTTCGGGTTCTCGGCGATATCCAGGACAGTCGCGGCGGTGGTGTCGTTGGACAGGGTGATCAGGCCGAGGTACTCCAGCAGCTTCAGCGCGCGGGCCTCGTTGGTCGGGTCGTTCGGCACGGCGATGACGGCGCCGTCCGGGATGGTGTCCAGGGTGAAGGCCTTGGAGAGGTTGGTGTAGATGCCCATCGGCTCATAGTGCACCGCGCCGGCGCTCACCAGATGGGTGCCGTTGTCGGCGTTGAAGCTCTCGAGGTACGGGATGTGCTGGAAGTAGTTCGCGTCCAGATCGCCGGATTCGAGCTGGAGGTTCGGCTGGACATAGTCGTCGAACACGACGATCTCCAGGTCGATGTCCTTCTCGGCGAGCAGAGGCTTCGCGGCCTCGAGGATCTCAGCGTGCGGAGTGGAGGAGGCACCGACGACCAGCTTGGTGGCGGCGGAGGCAGTGGCGGCCACGGCGACCACCAGAACGAGCGCGAGGGCGAGGGTAAGCAGCTTCTTCATATTGTTGTCTCTCCTTTTTGAAATGTCGTATGATAAGGCGTGCGCCTTATGGGTGTAGGGGGATCACTCGCGGATGCGCTTGTCCGTCTTGCGGGAGATGTACATGCCCACAATCTGGATCAGCTGCATCAGGATGATCAGCAGGATGACGGTGACCAGCAGCACGTCGGTCTGGTAGCGGTTGTAGCCGTAGCTGATGGCGATCTGGCCCAGGCCGCCGCCGCCGATGGCGCCGGACATCGCGCTGTAACCGAGGATCGTGCCGGAGGAGATCGTCGCGCCGACGATCAGCGAGGTCTTCGCCTCGGGGATCAGCACCTTGAGGATGATCGCGGGGATCGACGCGCCCATGGACTGCGCCGCCTCGATCACGCCGGGGTCAACCTCCAGCAGCGAGGACTCGATCATCCGGGCGACGTACGGCGCAGCCGCGATGACCAGCGGGACGATCGTCGCCGTGGAGCCGTAGGCCTTGCCGGCGATCAGGCGCGTGAGCGGGATCACCAGGATCATCAGGATCAGGAACGGGATGGAGCGGAAGATGTTGACCACCGCATCCAGCACGCGGTAGAGCAGCGGACGCGGGGCCAGGCCGCTGGGCGCGGTGAGCACCAGCGCGATGGCCAGCGGCAGGCCGAGCAGGTACGCGAACGCCGTGGAGACAACGGTCATGTACAGCGTGTCGCGCACGCCGCCCATCATCAGGGGAATCATCTTTTCAAGAGGCATCCCCGATCACCTCCTCGACAGGCAGGTTCTTGCTTTGCAGATAGTAGATAATCTTCTCCTGCTGGAGCTTGTCCTCCGGCAGCTGAAGGATCATCTGGCCAAAGGCCTTGTCGCCCACGGTGCGGGTGTCGGCGTGCAGGATGTTGACCGACACGCGGCACTGCATCACCAGGTCGGCGATGATCGGATCGCCGGCGGCGGTGCCCTTGAAGACGACGCGGATCATGCGGTCGCCCATCAGGCCGCCGTCCGCGCCGGACTTGCGGAAGATGAGCTTGCGCGCCGCGGCGGACTTGGGCTGGGAGAACACGGATTCCACCGTGCCGTACTCCGCCAGCGAGCCGCCGTCGATGATGGCGACATGGGAGCAGATGCTCTCCACCACGCTCATCTCGTGCGTGATGATGACGATCGTGATGCCCAGCTTGCGGTTGATCTCGCGCAGCAGGTTGAGGATCGAGGTCGTCGTCGTGGGGTCGAGCGCGCTGGTCGCCTCGTCGCACAGGATGATCTTCGGATTGGTGGACAGCGCCCGGGCGATGGCCACGCGCTGCTGCTGGCCGCCGGAGAGCTGGCTGGGATAGTTGTGCTGGCGGTCGGTCAGGCCGACGATCTCGAGCATCTCGTCCACGCGGCGGTCGATATCGGCCTTCTTCATGCCGGCGATCTCCATCGCGAAGGCGATGTTGCCGCGCACGTCGCGCTGCTGGAGGAGGTTAAAGTGCTGGAAGATCATCGAGACCTCCTGCCGCAGCTGGCGCAGCGCCTTGGGCGAGAGGGAGGCGAGATCCTTACCGTCGATGACGACGGAGCCTGAGGTCGGCTTCTCCAGAAAATTGATGCAGCGAACCAACGTCGATTTGCCTGCACCGGACATGCCAATGATACCGTAGATATCGCCCTGCTCGATGCTCAGGCTGATATCCCGAAGGGCCTCGACGGTCTGCGTTTTGCCGTGGAACGTCTTGGTCAGGTGTTTGAGTTCGATGAGCGCCACGAGCGCGTCTCCTTTCGGCGGTTGCACCGCTTTTGTGCTTTGCTTGTCGTTTTTGCTGCCTGACCGGGCATTGCACCAGCTTGTACAGCGGGCGCCGAATGACTTGATTGAGCCAGGCTATTCGGAGGAGTGGCGGGCACGGCCCGCTTGCTTGGGACGATTCGTATTATAGCGCATTTCCATTCCATAGGCAAACATGATTATCATATGGTGTGCCATAGGACAAAACTATGGAAGGGCTTGAATCCGGGCGAAGGAAATGGTATAATGCGGCCATCCGCACAGAGGAGGACATCCGCCATGACGCTCCAGCAGCTCAAATATGTCATCGAGGTCGCCGACCGAGGCTCCATCACCGAGGCGGCCAAATCGCTGTTTATCGCCCAGCCGAGCCTGTCCGCCGCCATCCGCGAGCTGGAGGAGGAGACAGCCACGACGATCTTTGTGCGCAAGAGCCGCGGCGTGCTGCTCACGCCGGAGGGGACGGAATTCCTGGGCTATGCGCGCCAGGTGGTGCAGCAGGCGGCGCTGATCGAGGAAAAGTACATCGCCCGCCAGGCGGTCAAGCAGCGCTTCTCCGTCTCCACGCAGCACTACTCGTTCACCTCCAGCGCCTTCGTGGAGCTGGTGCGCGCGCAGGGCGGCGCGGCCTACGAGTTCACCCTGCGCGAGGGCAAGACGTACGACACCATCGCCGATGTCAAAAGCCTGCGCAGCGAGATGGGAGTGATCTACCTGAGCACGTTCAACGAGGCCGTCATCAGCAAGATGCTGCGCGAGGCAAACCTGGTCTTCTCCGAGCTGTTCGCCGCCAGGCCGCACATCTTCGTCGGGCGCAACAACCCGCTGGCCGGGCGCGAGAGCGTCACCATGGCCGACCTGGTGCCCCTGCCCTGCCTGACCTACGAGCAGGGCGAGCAGAACGCCTTTTACTTCTCCGAGGAGATTCTCTCCACGCTCAACCACGACAAGAGCATCAAGGTCACGGACAAGGGCACCATCATCGACCTGATGGTCGGCACCGACGGCTACACGATCTCCTCGGGCATCTGCCCGTCCTACCTGCGCGGCGATGACATCATCTCCATCCCGCTGCGGGTGGACGAGGTGATCCGCATCGGCGTCATCACGCACAGGGACTATCGCCCCACGGCGCTGGGGCAGCAGTATCTGGACATCCTGCACCGCGTCGTGGGCAGCATGCAGGAGGATGCACAGTGACAAACCAGCCGGGGCCTCGCGTTTGCGCGAAGCCCCGGCTGGCGGTTCACCGGTCAGCGCCCGGGATCGCCGGCCAGAAGATAAATGTCCATCAGGGTGGCGCCGTCTGCTTCGTACACCTCCTCAAAGCAGGGGAGAAGCGCGCCGGTTCGGCTCTCATTGACGCTGCTTGTCTCCAGACAGGCCAGCAGCGCCTGATAGCCCTTCGGTATCCTGTCAAATGCGGCGCGAAAGGGATCGCGCACGGTGATCTTCGCATAGCGCGCTGCCGGCTGGCTGCAAATCCGCGGCCCCTCGCAGCGCGGCACAAAGCCGTCCGGCAGGATCCATGCGGCTTCATAGCCGCGCATGCCGAAGCGGTTCTGCTGCTCGACGGAGAGGAACGGGAAATCCCAGCCGATCATCCGCGGCGGCTCCGGCCAACCGGCAAGACCGCTGCGCGAGGCCCAGTCCCGCAGGATCAGCTGCACATCGTCCTCCGGGCGGGTGCTGATGATCGCATGGCTGGCCATCGTGAATGCCGGCACCGTGACAAGCGACACTGGCGAGAGATAATCCGCCTGTGCAGACAGGTCTTCCCTGAGCAGCGCGTCCAGCGTGCAGGAGAAAATGCTTGTCAGCTCCAGCAGCTTGTCCAGCTCCGGGCAGGCCTCGCCCGTCTCCCACTTGGAGATCGTCTGCCGGGAGACGCCCATGCGCTCCGCCAGCTTTTCCTGCGTCATATTTCCGTGCAGCGCACGCAGCGCCTGAAGATTCGTGCCAAGCCTCATGCTCGTAACCGCCTTTCGTTCGGATGGCTTATCCTATCATGGCTGGGAGGGCTTGTAAAGAGAGCGCGGCGTGCAAATCGGGAAGGGCATGACAACCGGCGGTTGCGGCGTCACTGCGCGAACTGGGACTGATACAGCTCGCTGTAAAATCCGCCCTGCGCCAGCAGCGACTGATGCGTGCCCTGCTCGACGATATGGCCGTCGCGCATGACGAGGATCATGTCCGCGCTGCGGATGGTGGACAGGCGGTGGGCGACGATGAAGCTGGTGCGCCCCTGCATCATCGTGGCGAAGGCATCCTGAATCTTCAGCTCGGTGCGCGTGTCGATGGAGGAGGTGGCCTCGTCCAGGATGAGCATCGGCGGCAGGCAGAGCATTACGCGCGCGATGCACAGCAGCTGCTTCTGCCCCTGGGAGAGGCTGCCGCCCGACTCGCTGATGACGGTATCGTAGCCGTCGGGCAGGCGGCGGATGAAGCTGTGCGCGTGCGCGGCCTTAGCCGCGGCGATCACCTCGTCCAGCGAAGCGTCCGGGCGGCCCATGGCGATGTTCTCGCGGATGGTGCCGGAGGCCAGCCAGGTGTCCTGGAGCACCATGCCGATCTGGCGGCGCAGCGCCTGGCGGCTGACGCTGCGCGTCTCATGGCCGTCGATGCGGATTTCGCCGGCGTCCACGTCGTAAAAGCGCATCAGCAGGTTGATCAGCGTGGTCTTGCCGCAGCCTGTCGGGCCGACGATGGCCACGCGCTGGCCAGGGGCGACGCGCAGCGAGAAGTCCTCGATCAGCGGGCGATCCGGCACATAGGAGAAGCACACGCCCTCCAGCTCGACCTCGCCGCGGATGGCGTCCAGCGCGCCGTCGTCCTCCGGCTCCGGGGAGAGCGCCGGCTCGTCGATCAGCTCGAAGATGCGCGCGGCGCAGGCCAGCGCGTTTTGTAGCTCGGTGATCACGCCGGAGATCTCGTTGAACGGCTTGGTGTACTGGTTGGCGTAGGACAGGAAGCTCGACAGCCCGCCGACCGTCAGCGCGCCGGAGACGGCGGCGAGCGCGCCGGTCAGGCCCACGCCCGCGTACACCAGCGAGTTGACAAACCGCGTGCACGGGTTGGTCAGCGAGGAGAAGAACACCGCCCGCAGCGAGCACGCGCGCAGGCGCTCGTTGATCTCGTCGAACTGCTCGAGTATGCGCCCCTCGCGGGAGAAGGCCTGCACGAGCTTCTGTTCGCTCATGGCCTCGTCGATGAGGGCGGTCTGCTCGCCGCGGGTCTTGGATTGCAGCACGAACATGGCGTGCGTGGATTTGGCGATGAAGTTGGCCACCAGCAGCGACACCGGCGTGATCAGCACGACCACCAGCGTGATGCGCGGGCTGAGGGTGAGCATGAACAGCAGCGTGCCGGCGATGGTCATCACGCCGGTGAACAGCTGCGTGAAGCCCATGAGCAGGCCGTCGGCGAAGGTGTCCACGTCGGCGATCATGCGGCTGACGGTGTCACCGGAGGGATGCGCGTCCAGATAGCTCAGCGGCAGGCGCTGGATGTGCGCAAAGGCGTCGCGGCGGATGTCGCGCACGGTATCGTAGGTGATGCGGTTGTTCAGGTCGCTCTGCGCCCACTGCGCGGCGGCGGTGATCGCCACGCACACGGCCAGCGTGGTCAGGATCGTGCGCAGCGAGCCGAAGTCCACCTGGCCGGGGCCGACGATGCAGTCGATCGCGCGGCCCACGAGGATGGGCACATACAGCGTCAGCGCGACGCTGACGAGCGCCAGCAGCAGCGAGAGCAGCAGCCGGGACAGGTGCGGGCGGATGTAGCGCAGCACGCGCAGCAGCACGGCGCGCTGGGCGGCGGGCTTCTTAGCCATGGCGCGTTTCCTCCTTTGCATCGAACTGGGAGGCGTAGATTTCCTGATAGACGGGGCAGGACGCAAGCAGCTCCTCATGCGTGCCGGAGCCGACGAGCCTGCCGTCGTCCAGCACCAGAATCCGGTCGGCAAAGCGCACAGACGACGCGCGCTGGGAGACGATGAACGTCGTCGGACGCGGCTGCATGTCCGCGATGGCGCGGCGGAGCCGGGCGTCGGTGGCGTAGTCCAGCGCAGAGGCGCTGTCGTCCAGGATCAGCACGTCCGGCCTGCGCACGAGCGCGCGGGCGATCGTCAGGCGTTGGCGCTGGCCGCCGGAGAAGTTGCGCCCTCCCTGCTCGACCGGCTCGTCCAGCCCCAGCGGCTTGGCGTCCACCACGTCCAGCGCCTGGGCGACGCGCAGCGCCTGACGCAGGTCGTCTTCGCTCGCCTGCTCGTTGCCCCAGAGCAGGTTGCTGCGGATGGTGCCCTGAAACAGCGTCGCGCGCTGCGGCACCACGGCGATGCGGCTGCGCAGCGCGGCAAGCTGCTGCTCGCGCACGTCCACGCCGCCCACGAGCACGCGGCCCGCCGTCGCATCGTAAAACCGGGGGATGAGGTTCACCAGCGAGCTTTTGCCCGATCCGGTGCCGCCGATCACGCCGATCACCTGGCCCGGCCGGGCGCGGAAGGAAAGGCCCTCCAGCGACAGCGCGCCCGCGCCGGCGTATTGCAGCGACACGTCCTCAAACGCGACGCTGCCGCGCTGGGCGGGATCGGGCAGGCGATCGCCGTCCTGCTGGGACGAGGCGACAACCAGCACGCCGGCGATGCGGTCGCCGCAGGCCCAGGCCTTGGTCAGCAGGATGATGAGGTTCGCCATCTTGACCAGCTCCACGAGGATCTGGCTCATGTAGTTGTACAGCGCGACGACCTGCCCCTGCGTGAGCGACCCTTGCGCCACGCGCAGCGCGCCCGTGCGGATGAGCAGGATGACCGCCAGGTTGATGGCCACATAGGTCAGCGGGTTCATCGCGGCGGAGACGCGGCCCACCGCCCGCTGCATCCTTGCCAGGAGCTGGTTGCGGCGCTCGAAGCGCGCCATCTCGTCCTGCTCCTTGCCGAAGGCGCGCAGCACGCGCACGCCGGTGAGGTTTTCGCGGGTGGCGGCGGTGACGCTGTCCAGCTGGCCCTGCACGCGGCGGTACATCGGGATGGTGATCAGCATGATGGAAAAGACGATCGCGCACAGCACCACGATCACGCCCACGAACACCAGCGCGGCCTGAAAATCGATCGTGAAGGCCATGATCATCGCGCCGAAGACCACGAACGGGGAGCGCAGCAGCAGGCGCAGGCACATGTTCACGCCGCTTTGCACCTGGTTCACGTCGCTGGTCATGCGGGTGATCAGGGTGGAGGCGCCCAGCGTGTCCAGCTCCGTGTAGGACAGCGACTGGATGTGCGCCATCAGCGCGTGGCGCAGCCGCGCGGAGAAGCCGATGGCGGCCTTGGCTGCAAAGTACTGCGCCGTGACGGCGCTGATCAGGCCGACCAGCCCCAGCAGCGCCATGACCCCGACCAGCCGCACGATGGCGGATGTGTCGCTGCGCAGGATGCCGGTGTCGATGATGCGCGCGACGATCAGCGGGATGATCAGCTCGAAGGAGGCCTCCAGCAGCTTGAACAGCGGCCCGAGCACGCATTCCCTGCCGAAGCCCTTGAGATAGACGAACAGCTTTTTCAAAAACGTACACCATCCTTGGAATAAATAAACTAGGATTTTCCTGAAAAAACAGTCTTATTATACCCGCATCTTCCCCCATTTGCAACACATAGTCGAGAAAAAGGAAAGCATCGGCGCCTCATCGGCCCCGATGCTTTTCCCTTCGCTTTTGCTGCTTCAGCTCGAACTGGCGCTGCCTCTCGGCGTCGCGCTGCTCCCGGCTGGCCTCCTGCCGCAGCGCCTTGCTCTGCTCGTGCTGGAGCTTGAGCGCCTGCTGCGACCGGGTGCCGATGCCGGTGCTCTCGGACTGCCGCCTCGCCTCGCGCTGCATGCGCTTGGGGTTGGACGGCTCCTGCCGCCGCACAGCCTCCACAGCCGGACTGAACCGGAGCTGATCGTAGTGCGTAAGGAGAAACCCCCACACCTCGGCATCCTTCGGCTCCGCGCCGAAGGTGACCTTGCACGCGCAGAGCCTGCCGCCCTCCACGCGCTCGAACACGCCGACCCAAAAGGGGTCCTCGAAGTACACCGTCAGCCACGCACAGCTTTCGTCCATGGCGAACCCTCCTTTTGATGGTGTACACAGGAACGGACAACCCGGAGGGGCAGGTTACTTGCCTGAATCGGCCAATTCAGACGGCTGGGCTACCAACCAGCTCTGGCGCGCCATGCGGCGTGCGTTGCGTTTTTTTCCTGTGCCGTATCGATCGCGTATCGCTGCGCGCGATAGCCGAAGCAATCCTCGCTTTCCGAAGAATCAGTCAGAGCACGATGTCGCCCGGGTTGTAGCCGTAGGGCAGCGGCTCCTCCTCGAGGAAGGGGAAGCTGTCGTCCGCAAGGACTGGCAGGAACGCCGCGTACGGAATCGCCGGGAACTCCAGCGCGTAGTCGTTCGCGCCGAAGCAAGCGCCCTCCTTGGCGCGCAGGTTCAGTCCGCGGCAGAATTTGGTGTGGTTGGAGCAGTCGTGCACGACGATGGGCCAGTGCTCCAGCGCGGCCTGCTTCATCAGGCGGAGGGTGATCTCGCGGCTCCAGATGGGGGAAATGTAGCCCATGCGGGCGATGTAGAGGTTTTCGCCCTCGTAATTGCCCAGGTTGTTGGGATTGAGGTGCAGCTCGGCGCAGTTCATGAAGTCCAGCCCGGTGGAGAGAATCGCGTCCTTCTTGCGCTGGAAGGCTGCCTCGAACTCCGGGGTCATCGGCGTTTCGATGCCCACGCGCGGGATGAACCGCTTGGCCAGGCGGATGCTGTCGATCACTGAGTCCGCGCAGCCGGACGCGCCCAGGTTGAAGCGCAGCTCGTCCAGCCCGGCCTCGCCCAGGGCGCGCAGGTTTTCCTCCGTGCACAGCGTGCCGTTGGTGTACATGTGCTGGTGGACGCCGGCGGCGCGGAAGCGGGCGATGATGCCGTAGTATTTCTCGATCTCCATGAACGGCTCGAGGTAGACGTAGGAAACGCCCGTGGGCTTTTGCTGGATGGAGAGCAGCAGGTCGATGTCCTTTTCGTAGAAGCGCGTGCCGCCGATCTCCCAAAGCCCCTCGCCGATGGGCGGGATGCGGTCCAGCTCGCCGTAGTTGTAGCAGAAGCGGCACTGCACGTTGCACTTATTCGTCCTGCGGATGGCGGACAGCCCCGTGCCCGTCAGGCAGGAGCGGCAGCCCGCGGGGAAGTCCTTTGCCTCGCCCACGAAGAACGTGCGCCCCTGAAGGGACTGTAAGCCGGGGATTTCGCGCATGAGCCGGGAATGGCGCGCGTCCACGGCGGCCTCGATCTGGGCGAGCGTGGCGTAGACGATTTCCATCTGATGGGGCAGAATTTCCTCGTCCTCGGGCAGCGAGGCGAAGAACTGAAACCACATACGGGCGTCTTTCTTGGAGATTTTCATGGGTATCCTCCTGGGGATGATGGGATGTGGGCCGCCCGACGCATGGGGCGGCGCGCCCGGCGCGTTGGCCGTTGCTTCATTATATTCGATGCCGCCCGATTGCGCAAGAGCCGCGTACGGCGCGCTGCGGCTTGACACACATTTTCCTGCGATTTAACGCGGGCATGGCGGCAGGCTTAACGCGGGCGTCGTACAATGCGCTTGTTCCCAGGAGAAAAGAAAGACAAAGGAGAGATCCCCTATGAAGAATTGGATGAAGAAGCTGGCCTGCGCCGCGATGGCGCTGACGATGGTTGCGGGCGCTGCCTGCGCCGAGTTTGACGCGAACCGCAGCATCGACGTGATCTCCCGCGAGGACGGCAGCGGCACGCGCGGCGCGTTCATCGAGCTGACCGGCGTCGAGCAGAAGATCGACGGCAAGAAGGTGGACATGACCACCGAGGACGCGCAGATCACCAACAACACCGCCGTCATGCTGACGACCGTCGCGGGCGACGCGCAGGCGATCGGCTATGTGTCGCTCGGCTCGCTGGATGACAGCGTGAAGGCCGTGAGGATTGAGGGCGTCGAGGCGACGGCTGAGAACGTGGCGAGCGGCAGCTACAAGATCGCGCGCCCGTTCAACATCGCTTACAAGCAGGACGCCCTGAGCGAGCTGGGCAAGGACTTCATCGCCTACATCATGAGCGCCGAGGGCCAGGCCGTGGTGAACGATAACGGCTATGTGGGCAGCCAGGACGCGCCGGCCTACGCGGGCGCCGCCCCGGCGGGCAAGCTGGTCATCGCGGGCAGCTCCTCCGTCTCCCCGGTGATGGAGAAGCTGGCGGAGCACTACATGGCCATGAACGCCCAGGCGCAGATCGAGATTCAGACGAGCGACTCCACCACCGGCATGACCGCCGCGATGGACGGCAGCTGCGAGATCGGCATGGCCAGCCGCGAGCTGAAGGAGAGCGAGGCCGCCGAGCTCACCAGCCAGGCCATCGCCATGGACGGCATCGCGGTGATCGTCAGCCGTGAGAACCCGCTGGACGAAATGACCGTGGCACAGATTGCGGCGATTTACACCGGCGAGGTCACCCGCTGGAACGAGCTGTAAGCCCCCCTCCGGGGTCTCCCTTCTGACGCAGCGGGGGAGACCCTCCTTTCGGTTTCCTGAATATGGAAGAAGGAGAGCACATGAACCGATTGCAAACCCTGACAAGACGCCTGACGGAGCTTTTGATGCACGCCGTCTTTCTGCTGACGGCGTGCGTGTCGATCCTGTGCGTGGCGCTGATCTGCGTGTTCCTGTTCACAAGCGGCGTGCCGGCGATGCGCGAGATCGGCTTTGCCCAGTTTCTGCTGGGGAAGGTGTGGAAGCCGAGCGCCGGGATCTTCGGCATCCTTCCGATGGTGGTAGGCAGCGTGTATGTGACGGGCATCGCGCTGGCGCTGGGCGTGCCCATCGCGCTGCTGACGGCGGTGGAGCTGGCGTACTTCTGCCCGGCGAAGGCGTACCGGGTGATCAAGCCCGCCATCGAGCTGCTGGCAGGCATTCCCTCGGTGGTGTACGGCTTTTTCGGCATTGTGGTGCTGGTGCCGGCGGTGCGCGCGCTGGGCGCGCCCTGGGACGGGCGGGGCAACTCGATCCTGACGGCCTCCATCCTGCTGGCGATCATGATCCTGCCGACGATCGTGGGCGTAATTGAGCCGGCGCTTCGGGCTGTGCCGCGCAGCTGCTACGAGGGCGCGCTGGCGCTGGGCGCGACGCATGAGCGCAGCGTGTACACGGCGGTGCTGCCCGCGGCGCGCAGCGGCGTGCTGGCCGGCATCGTGCTGGGGTTGGGCCGCGCGATGGGCGAGACGATGGCCGTCATCATGGTGGCGGGCAACCAGGCGCGCATGCCCAAGGGCATCCTGCAGGGCATCCGCACGCTGACGGGCAACATCGTCATCGAGATGGGCTACGCGGAGGGGCTGCACCGGGAGGCGCTCATCGCCACGGGCGTGGTGCTCTTCGCGTTCATCCTGATCATCAACCTGGCCTTTTCCGCCCTGAAGAGGAGGGAGCGCGCATGAGCAAGGCTTTCAGGGAGCTGCGCGTCCGGCTGCGCTCGCGGCATGTGGGCAGCCGGGCGCTGCGCCTTGCGACGCACGGCGCGGCGGCGCTGACGGTGCTGGCGCTGGGGTTCCTCGTGGGCTACATCCTGGTGAAGGGCGTGCCCAACCTGCGGCCCGAGCTGTTTGCGCTGCGCTACACGTCCGAGAACCAGTCGATGCTGCCGGCCATCGTCAACACGCTGTCGATGACGGTGCTTTCGCTGCTGCTCTCGGTGCCGGTGGGCATCGGCGCGGCGATCTACCTGACGGAATACGCTCGCCGGGGAAGCCGCCTTCTGCGCCTGGTGCGGGTGACGACGGAAACGCTGTCGGGCATCCCGTCGATCGTGTACGGCCTGTTCGGCATGCTGCTGTTCAATCACCGGCTGCGCCTGGGCTACAGCCTGCTCTCCGGCGCGCTGACGCTGGCGATCATGATCCTGCCGCTGATCCTGCGCACGACGGAGGAGGCGCTGCTCAGCGTGCCGGACATGTACCGCGAGGGCAGCTTCGGCCTGGGCGCGGGGCGGCTGCGCACGGTGTTTGAGGTGGTGCTGCCCTCGGCGATCCCGGGCATTCTCTCGGGCGTGATCCTGGCCATCGGGCGCGTGGTGGGCGAGACGGCGGCGCTGATGTACACCAGCGGCACGGTGGCGCGCATCGCCGGGCTGCGGGACTCGGGCATCACGCTGGCGCTGCACATGTACCGGCAGGCGAGCGAGGGGCTGTATCTGGACGCGGCCTACGCCACGAGTGTGGTGCTGCTGGTGCTGGTGCTGGCGATCAACCTGCTGTCCAAGGCCGTGGCGGCGCTGGCGCAGCGCAGGAAAGGATGATGGGATGACAGACCGTACCGGCTGCATCGCCGACGAAGGATTGCAAATTCCACGGCCTCCTCACCCGAGGCCTGAGCATTGCCAAAGGAGTTCTATGACAAACGAAGCGAAGATGACGGTGCGCGATCTGGAGCTGTTCTACGGCGAGTTCCACGCGCTGAAGCATGTGAACCTGGACGTGCCCGCCCACCAGATCACGGCCTTCATCGGGCCGAGCGGCTGCGGCAAGTCGACCCTGCTGCGGTGCCTGAACCGCATGAACGACCTGGTGGAGGGCTGCCGTATCACGGGCGACGTGCGCCTGGACGGCGAGGACATCTACGCCGGCATGGACGTGAACCTGCTGCGCAAGCGGGTGGGCATGGTCTTCCAGAAGCCCAACCCGTTCCCGATGAGCGTGTACGACAACATCGCCTACGGCCCGCGCACGCACGGCATCAAAAAGCGCGCGCAGCTCGACGAGATCGTGGAGCGCAGCCTGCGCGGCGCGGCGATCTGGGACGAAGTGAAGGACAGGCTCAAAAAAAGCGCGCTGGGCCTGTCCGGTGGCCAGCAGCAGCGCCTGTGCATCGCCCGGGCGCTGGCGGCGGAGCCGGAGGTCATCCTGATGGACGAACCGACGAGCGCGCTGGACCCGATCTCCACGGGCCGGATCGAGGATCTGGCGCTGGAGCTGAAGCGGGACTACACCATCGTGATGGTGACGCACAACATGCAGCAGGCCACGCGCGTCTCGGACAGGACGGTCTTTTTCCTGCTGGGCGAGATCGTGGAGAGCGGCGAGACGGAGCAGATCTTCTCCCGCCCGCGGGACAAGCGGACGGAGGACTATGTGACCGGCCGGTTCGGCTGAGCGGACGGACGAGGGGAGGAAGTACCATGCGCAAGCAATACGACGAGCAGCTGGGCACGCTGCACGCGGCCCTGATCGAGATGGGCGAGATGATCCACAGCGCCATCGCGGATGCGGTGGACGCGCTGCTCACCCGCAATGACCAGAAGGCGCGCGAGGTCATCGCCTTCGACGAGACAATCGACCGGCAGGAGCGCCTGGTGGAAAACCTGTGCATGCGCCTGCTGCTGTGCCAGCAGCCGGTGGCGGGGGATCTGAGGACGGTGTCCTCGGCGCTGAAGGTGATCACCGACATGGAGCGCATCGGCGATCACGCCGCCGACATCAGCGAGATCACGCTGATGCTCGAGCAGCTGCCGCGCCTGACCAACCAGCACCTGCGCGAGATGGCGGCCAAGACCTGCGAGATGCTGCTGGAGAGCATCCGCGCCTTTGTGGACGGCGACACCGCGCGCGCCCACCGGGTCATCGGCATGGACGACGAGGCGGACGCGCTGTTCCTGAAGGTGAAGGGGGAGCTGATCGACGCCATCCGGCGCGACCCGCAGCTGGGCGAGCAGGCCGCCGACCTGCTGATGGCGGCCAAATACTTCGAGCGCATCGGCGATCACGCGACGAACATTGCCGAGTGGGCCATCTATGCCTCGACGGGCGAGCATGTGAAGATTTAACTGGAATTTAACGTCCGCTTCTTGACGGCTTAACAGCGAATTGCTAAGATGAACGCGTATGGTCGGCGGAAAGCGGCATGTGCCGGCCGGGAAGCGAGAAGCGTATGGATATCTTCGGCATACTCAACATGGTCTGCGGCCTGGCGCTGTTCCTCTATGGCATGCATGTGATGGGCGAGGGCCTGACGCGCATGTCCGGCGGCAGGCTGGAGCAGCTCCTGGAGCGGCTCACGCAGAGCCGGCTCAAGGCCGTGCTGCTGGGCGCGGCGGTGACGGCGGTGATCCAAAGCTCCTCGGCGACGACGGTCATGGTGGTCGGCTTCGTCAACTCCGGCATCATGAAGCTCAGCCAGGCGGCTGGCGTCATCATGGGCGCAAACATCGGCACGACAGTCACCAGCTGGATCCTGTCGCTGACGGGCATCCAGGGCAGCAGCCTGCTCGTGCGCCTGCTCAAGCCCTCCAGCTTCACGCCGGTGATGGCGATCGTGGGCGTGTCGTTTCTGCTGTTTTCCAGGAGCGAGAAGAAGCACAACATCGGCTCGATCCTCATCGGCTTCACGGTGCTCATGTGCGGCATGACCATGATGAGCGACGCGGTGAAGCCGCTGGCGAACGTGCCGGAATTCACCGGCATCCTGCTGATGTTCACCAACCCGGTGCTGGGCATGCTGGCGGGCGTGCTGCTCACCGCGGTGATCCAAAGCTCCTCGGCGTCGGTGGGCATTTTGCAGGCGCTGTGCGTCACGGGGGCGGTGAAATACTCCGCCGCGCTGCCCATCATCATGGGCCAGAACATCGGCACCTGCGTCACGGCGCTGCTCTCCGGCATCGGCGCGAGCAAAAACGCCAAGCGCGCGGCGCTGATTCACCTGTATTTTAACCTCATCGGCACCATCCTGTTCATGTGCGCGTTCTACGCGGTGAACGCGGTGTTCCCCTTTGCCTTCCTGAGCGACGCCGCCGACGCCGCGGGCATCGCGGTGATCCATACGGCGTTCAACGTGGCGGCTACGTTGGTGCTGCTGCCCTTCAGCGGCGCGCTGGAGCATCTGGCCACGCTGACCGTGCGCGACGACGAGCAGGCAGAGCGGATCGACGACTTCCAGCTGCTGGACGAGCGCTTCCTGAGCACGCCGGCCTTTGCCGCAGAGCAGTGCCGCGTGGTGACCGTGCGAATGGCGCAGCTGACGCTGGAGGCCATCGAGACGGCGATTGGCCTGGTGGACGGCGAGCCGTACAGCGAGGAGAAGGCCGGGCGCGTCGAGGCGCTGGAGGCGAAGATCGATCTGTACGAGGACAATCTGGGCACCTACATGGTGAAGCTCTCCCGCGCGAAGCTCTCCGGAGAGGACAGCCATACCGTGTCCATGCTGCTGCACTCGATCAGCGATTTTGAGCGCATCTCCGATCACGCGGTCAATGTGCTGCGCTCCGCGCGCGAGATGCACGAAAAGAAGCTGAGCTTCTCCGCGCAGGCTGCGGCGGAGCTGCATGTGTTCGCCTCGGCGGTACGCGATATCGCCCGGCGCACGGTGGGCTGCTTTGAGCGCGGCGACCTGGAGCTGGCCGCGACCGTCGAGCCGCTGGAAAGCTGCATCGACGCGATCAACAGCAAGGTCAAGAGCCGCCACATCGAGCGACTGACCGCGGGCCAGTGCACCATCGAGCTGGGCTTCATCCTGCAGGACATCTGCACGAACTTCGAGCGCGTGTCGGATCACTGCTCCAACATTGCGCTGTGCCAGATTCAGGTGCCCAACGACGAGCTGGACACCCATGAGTATTCCCAGAGCGTCCGCCGAACCGACCGCGACAACTTCGCCGAGGTTCGCAGGCAGTATCAGGAAGCATACGCGCTGCCCGACGCGCAGCAGTGAGGGAGGGCGCTATGATCTATATCGTGGAGGACGACCGCAATATCCGGGAGATCGAGCTGTTTGCGCTCAAGAACAGCGGCTATCAGGCGATGGGCTTTGAGACGGCGCAGGACTTCTACAAGGCGCTGGACAGCCGCCTGCCGGAGCTGGTGCTGCTGGACATCATGCTGCCCGACGAGGACGGCCTGGCCGTGCTGCGCTGCCTGCGCACCCGGGAGCAGACGCAGCGCATTCCCGTGATCCTGGTGACGGCGAAGACCTCGGAGCTGGACAAGGTCAAGGGGCTCGACGCCGGCGCGGACGACTATATCAGCAAGCCCTTCGGCGTGATGGAGATGATCGCGCGGGTGAAGGCGCTGCTGCGCAGGAGCGGCACGGCGGATGAGAGCGTGCTCACCTGCGGCTGCGTGACGCTGCTCACCGAGCGGCGGCAGGCGACGGTCAGCGGCAGGCCGGTCGAGCTGACCTATAAGGAATACGAGCTGCTCAAGCTGCTGATGAAGAACCGAGGCATCGTGATCTCGCGCGACGTGATCATGGAGCGGGTGTGGGATTCCAGCTTCGAGGGCGAGAGCCGCACCATCGACGTGCATGTGCGCACGCTGCGCCAGAAGCTGGGCGAGGGCGGCGCGATCATCCGCACGATCCGCAACGTGGGCTACATGGCGGACGCGGAGACATAACGGGGCTGCCGGGCCAAGCTGTGCCCGGCGGTTTTTCGCGACCAGCAGGGATTTGCTTTGCAGCCGGCCGGAAAGCGCCGGAGGACGCGGAGCGGGTCGGAGATGGAGGCGGCTGCGGGCCGCCCGGAGGGACAGGTATGAAACGGCGGATTCTGGGCAACTTTGTCTGCGTGCTGACGGCGGCCATCGCCGTGACGGCTGTGCTGATGACGCTGCTCACCTACTCCATGTTTGAAAGCCGCGTGGCGGAGGATCTGCGCCTGGACGCGCGGATGCTCGCGCGGCAGATGGAGGAGTACGGCGACTTTGCCGACCTGCGCGACATGCTGCGCGTGACCGTCGTCGCGCAGGACGGCGCCGTGCTGCTGGACAACCTGGCCGATCCCGCTGCGATGGAGAACCACCTGGATCGCCCGGAGATCCGCCAGGCGCTCTCCGATGGCGAGGGGAGCGACGTGCGCGAGTCCCGCACGGTGGACAAGAGCACCTTCTACTGCGCGCTGCGGCTGGCGGACGGCCGGGTGCTGCGCGTGGCGAAGGAGGCGTCCAGCATCTGGCGGGTGTATATGAACGCGCTGCCGCTGATCCTGCTGGTGGCGCTGCTGATGATTGGCCTGTGCGCGTGGATCGCCAACGCGCTGACGGTGCGCCTGCTCCAGCCGCTGGCCCGGATGACGCAGGACATGGATGCGCTGGGCGGCGCGGCGGAGTACCCCGAGCTGGAGCCGTTCATCAGCATGATCCGCAAGCAGCATGAGGAAATCCTCAAGAGCGCCGGCATGCGCGTGGAGTTCACCGCCAACGTCAGCCATGAGCTGAAGACGCCGCTGACCTCGATCTCCGGCTACGCGGAGCTGATCGAGAGCGGCATGGCTGCGGGCGAGCAGGCGCAGCGCTTCGCCGGGGAGATTCACAAGAGCGCGAGCCGCCTGCTGACGCTGATCAACGACATCATCCGCCTGTCGCAGATGGATTCGCCGGATCAGCGCGTGGAGATGGAGCCGGTCGATCTGGCGCAGCTTGCTGAGAGCGCCGTCGAGCCGCTGCGCACGAGCGCGCAGCGCCTGCAGGTCGATCTTCAGCTGGACGTGCAGAGCGCGCAGGTGGTTGCAGACGCCCACATGATGGAGGAGCTGATCTACAACCTGTGCGACAACGCCATCCGCTACAATGTGCGCGGCGGCAGCGTCCGCGTCGAGGTGCGCCCCGTGCGCGACCATGTGCTGCTGCTGGTGCAGGACACGGGCATCGGCATCAGCCGGGAGCATCAGGAGCGCGTGTTCGAGCGGTTCTACCGGGTGGACAAGAGCCGCTCCAAGGCGACGGGCGGCACGGGCCTGGGGCTGGCGATCGTCAAGCACATCGCGGCCAGGCACGGCGCGCAGATCAGCATGGACAGCGAGCTGGGCCGGGGTACGACGATCACGGTGCGCTTTGCGCGCTGTGGATGGCAGGAGAGGAAGTGACGGGACTTGGTGACCTTTGAGATGATCCGCGCCAATGAGGCGATCCGCAGGCTGATGGACAAGGGCAATGAAAACCTGGGCGTGCTGGGCTACACGGAGCACGGGCCGGGCCACGCGATGAAGGTGTCCGTCGGCGCGGCGGAGATCCTCCGGGCGCTGGGACACGACGAGCGCGAGATCGAGCTGGCGCGTATCGCGGGCTACATGCACGACATCGGCAACTGCGTCAACCGGACGGATCACGCGCATACCGGCGCGATCATGGCCATGCAGCTGCTGACGACGGCGGGCATGGATCCCGCAGAGATCGCGGTGGTGATGGCGGCCATCGGCAATCACGACGAGAAGACCGGCACGGCGGTGGACGCGGTGTCGGCATCGCTCATCCTGGCGGACAAGTGCGACGTGCGCAGGAGCCGGGTGCGCGGGCGCGACAGCGCGCGCTTCGACATCCATGACCGGGTGAACTATGCGGCCCGAAGCTCCGAGCTGCGGGTGGACGCGGCGGAGCGCAAGATCGTGCTGGACATCGAGCTGGACGATGCGATGTGCTCCATGCTGGACTACTTTGAGATCTTCATGGAGCGCATGCTCATGTGCCGGCGCGCGGCGGAAAAGCTGGGCTGCCAGTTTCGGCTGACGGCAAACGGCAGCAAGGTGCTCTGAGCCGGACGTACGAAAAAGAGGAATCAAAAAATTGTAAAAGGGTGTTGACAGAAGCCGTTCAGGCGTGTATAATACATCAAGTCGCCGCGAGCGAGGGACGCCGAAAAGCGC
>JBJEYK010000253.1:0-18930 GCA_051886775.1 Candidatus Ventricola sp.
AGGACGGAAAAGCACACCTGCGCCAGCGGCGATTTGCAGACGGTGCTCGAAAGCCTGATCCGCGGGGACAGCGCACTCAACAGCATGTGTGCGCGGCTGTATCGCACGGACATGCTTAGGCGGGCGCAGATCAAGGCTCCGGTGGGCGTGAAGGTGGGCGAGGACGTGCTCTTCAACCTGGAAGCCTTTGCCGAGGCGCGCGCCTGGCGGATGAGTGAGCGGACGGTTTACACCTATGAGTTTGGCGGCGATTCCGCGATGACGCGTGCGCGCCGGGACATCTGGGGCGGGAGCGTGCCGATGATCGAGGGGATCGGTCGGTTTATCCGCAGCCGCGGCATGGAGACGGCGCTCTTTCGCGCGCACATCGACGTGTATGTGCGCACGCTTCGCGCGGATCGCGGGCGGCTGCGGGCCGCGCTTGCGATGAACCGGCGCATGGTCGCCTCGATCACGCAGGGCGTCGAGTTTCCGGCGCTGTGCGCCAAGCAAAAGCTCTATTACCTGGCGCTGCGCCTGCTGCCTGCCTCCAGCTTCCTGCTGCCATAATGCCATGGGGAGGACACACCAATGAATCAACGCGCCGATATCAGTGTGATTGTGCCGTGCTATAACGCGGATCGCTATCTGAACGTCTGCCTGGAGAGCCTGAAGGCGCAGAAGACCCCGCTGATTGAGATGATCCTGATTGACGACGGCTCCACAGACGCCACGGGCGCGATTCTCGACGCCTTTGCCGCCGGGGAGCCGCGCGCCCGGGTGATTCACATGCCCAACAGCGGCGTGTCCGCCGCGCGCAACAGCGGGCTGGAGCTGGCCACCGGGCGGTATATCGCCTTCGTCGACGCGGACGACGCCCTGGAGGAAAACGGCCTGATGCTGCTCTTTCAGCATGCGGTGCGCACGGGTGCGCAGATCGTCTCGGCCAACCATACCGTCTTTGACATGGAGAAAAGTCAGCGCGTGCGGGTGGAGATCGAGCCGGTGGTGCAGCAGCCCTCGGAGATCGTCAAGGAAATCATCCACATGCACCGCATCTACAACAATCTCTGGAATAAGCTCTACGCCAGTGAGCTGCTCTCCGGCCTGCGCCTGGATGAGCGCGTGCGCATTGGCGAGGATGCGCTGCTCAACTTGCAGGTGTTCCAGCGCGCGCGGCGCGTCGCCCATCTGCCGGAGTGCACCTATGTCTACCGTGTGCACAATACCTCCGCGATGGCGCGCATCCAGGGCTACAGCCAGGCGCATCAGCCGATGCTGCGCTCCATGAGCGAAATCCTGCTCGGCGAGGGGATCAAGGAGCTGTATTTTCGGGACTTTTTGCAAAGCTGCGTGTGGATCGACGAGAAGGAGCTGGGCATCCGCGAGGCGATGGCGCGGTTTGACGAGCACATCCGGCCGCTGGTGCTGGAGGGCGTCTGCGCCGAGCGCATTCCCCAGAAGGACAGGATGGTCTATCATCTGGTGTGCCGGGGGCTGTTCCCGGCGTTTTATCAGCTCATGCGCGTGCGCGAGAAGATTACGGGAAAGAGATGGGGAATCAGGCGATGAAGAGCATTCTGCTGTACAACCACGGCGGCTGCGGCAACCGCGGCTGCGAGGCGATTGTCCGCTCGACCGCCGCGCTGCTGGACGGGCGCGCCCGGGTGGTGCTTGCCTCCGACGAGCCTGCGGCGGATCGCGCGGCGGGGCTTGCCGGTGTGGATCGGGTGATTCCCAGCCAGATTTCCAGCAAGAGCTTGCGCAGAATCATCAATTCCATCGGCTTCCGGCTCGGTCAGCCGCGCGAGCATGAGGTGGCGCGCAGACACGCCACGGTGATCGACGCGGGGCGGCGCAGCAGCCTGTGCCTTTCCATCGGCGGGGACACCTACTGCTATGCGCATCAGGAGCATTTGCAGGTGATCAACGGTCGCCTGCGCCGCGCGGGCAGGCCGCTGGTGCTCTGGGGCTGCTCGGTGGATCCGGAGCGGCTGCAGGGGCAGACGCTTGCGGATCTGCGCGCGTATGATCTGCTGGTCGCGCGCGAATCGATCACAGAGGCGGCCATGGCGGACGCGGGCCTGCCGGTGAGGCGCTGGTGTGACCCGGCGTTCACACTGGGCAGCGAGGAGCTTCCGCTGCCGCACGGCTGGGCGCCGGGGAACACCGTCGGCCTGAACGTCAGCCCGCTTGTACTCGACCGCGCGCGGGACAGGGAGGCGGCGCTCGGCGCATTCGTGGCGCTCGTTCGCCACATCCTCAAGACCAGCGACAGCGTTATCGCGCTCATCCCGCATGTCACCTGGGCGCACGACAACGACCTGGACGCACTGGGCGCGATCAAGGAGCAGTTCCCACAGGAGGAACGCGTCCTGCTGCTGGACGGCGCGCTGGACGCCCTGCAGCTCAAGGGCTATATCCGGCGACTGCGCGCGCTGGTGACGGCGCGCACGCATGCGTCAATCGCCGCGTATTCCACCGCCGTGCCCACGCTGGTGATCGGCTATTCGGTCAAGGCGCGGGGCATCGCCAGGGATCTGTTCGGCGAGGAGGAGGGGCATCTGATCCCGGTGCAGGAGCTTTCCGGCGAGCGCGAGCTGATCGCCGCGTACGATGCGCTGATCCGCCGCGCGCCGCAGGAGCGCGCGTTCCTGGAGGAGCGCCTGCCGGTATACATGAGCGGGCGCGAGGAGACGATCGACGCCGTGATGGCGCTGGCGCGATGAGGGGAGAGGGCACATGAGACAGACGGTCAGGCCGGTCAAGGCCGAATGCACGGGCTGCGGCGCGTGCGCGAGCATCTGCCCGAAGAAGGCAATCACCATGCAGGCGGACGCAGAGGGCTTTCTCTATCCCGTGGTCGACGCTGGGCTGTGCGTGGAATGCGACCTGTGCGAGAAGCGCTGCCCGGTGGGCAGGACGCAGGCGCAGGGCAAGCCGGTACGCTTCGGCGCACAGCACAGGGATGAGGCTGTGCGAGGCGCTTCCTCCTCCGGAGGCGTGTTTACCGCGCTGGCGCGTCAGACGCTGGGAGCCGGCGGCGTGGTCTTCGGCGCGGCGTTTGACGAGCGGATGCACGTGGAGCACGTCGGCGCGTTCGACGAGGCCGAGCTGAGCGGCATGCGCGGCTCCAAATACGTGCAGAGCGACGCATCGGACGCGATCGCGCATGCGGCCTCGCTGCTCTCACGCGGGATTCCGGTGCTCTTTTCCGGCACGCCCTGTCAGGTTGCAGGGCTGAAGGCTGTGGTGGGCGACCGCTATGGCGAATTGCTGCTGACGGTCGATTTCGTGTGCCATGGCGTGCCCTCGCCGGGCGTGTTTGCGTCCTATCTGCAAGCGCTGGAGCGGGAGCACGGCAGCCGCGTGACGGCCTATACCTTCCGCGACAAGCGCAACGGCTGGAAGGACTTTTCAGCCGTCGCCACCTTCGAGGACGGTACGGAGCATGTCGGTTCGCAGGTCAGCGATCCGTTCCTGTACGGCTTTTTGCAAAACCTGTACCTGCGCCCGTCGTGCATGCAGTGCAATGCGTACCGCGGGGCGGGTCATCAGGCGGACATCACCCTGGCCGACCTCTGGGGCGCGCAGCGGATCTGCCCCGAGCGCGACGACGACACGGGGCTGTCGCTCGTCTTCGTCCATACGCAGCGGGGGCGCGAGGCGTTCCGGCGCTGCGGCACGCAGCTGAGCGTCTTCCCAATTCCTGCCTCGGCAGTGCTGGAGCGGGAGAATCCCAGCATCGTACGGGCGGTCAGCGCGCATCCGAAGCGGAAGGCGTTCTTCCGCCAGTTTGCCCGTGAGGGCTTCAGCGGTGCGCGTGTGATGAAGCTGCTTGCGCCGCCGGGACGACTGGCAAGGGCGGCTGCGCGCGTTGCGCACCTGCCTGCGGGGGCGCTGCGCCGTCTGCGCGCCTGCCTTCGCAGGCCATAACACATTTGCCCGGGCTGCCTGCCCGAGCCGGGGAGCATATGGGGATGAAGCGTCTCATCAATCAGCGCCCGGATGTCAACGGCATTGTCGAGGGCGTCATCTGGAGGCAGCTGCTGCTGTTCTTTTTCCCGATCGTTCTGGGCACGTTCTTCCAGCAGCTGTACAACACAGCCGACGCAATCATCGTCGGCAAGGTCGTGGGCAAGGAAGCCCTGGCTGCGGTCGGCGGCACGACGGGCACGCTCATCAGCCTGCTGGTGGGCTTCTTCGTGGGCATTTCCTCCGGCGCTTCGGTGATCATTGCGCAGCTCTACGGCGCGCGCAGGGCGCAGGACGTCTCCCGCGCCGTGCACACCACCGTTGCGCTGGCGCTGGTCAGCGGCGCGCTGCTGATGGCGGTTGGCCTGAGCTGCGCACAGGGCATTCTGCGCCTGATGGGCACCCCGCAGGAGGTCATGGCCTATGCCGTCCCGTATATCCGGGTGTACTTCCTGGGCATGATTCCGCAGATGCTCTACAACATCGGCTCCGGCGTGCTGCGCGCGGTGGGCGATTCCCGCAGGCCGATGGTGTTCCTCATCTGCGCGGCGCTGACCAACATCGTGCTGGATGTGCTGCTCGTCGTCGGGCTGAACATGGGCGTGCTCGGCGCGGCCATCGCCACGGTGATGTCCCAGGTGGTCAGCGCGGTGCTGGTGGTGCTGACACTGCTGCGCGCAGGGGGCGTGTATCAGCTTCGGCTGCGAAGCGTGCGCTTTCATGGCGATCTGCTGCGTCGCATCGTGCGCATCGGGCTGCCTGCGGGGCTGCAATCGGTCATGTATTCGGTGTCTAACCTCGTCATTCAGGCGGGCGTCAACGGCTTTGGCACCGACGCCATCGCGGCCTGGACGGCGTATGGCAAGATCGACGGCCTGTACTGGATGACGGTCAGCGCCTTTGGCGTGGCCATCACCACCTTTTCGGGGCAGAACTTCGGCGCGGGCCGGTACGACCGCGTGCGGCGCAGCATCCGGGTGTGCCTGGGTCTTGCGCTGGGCCTGACGGCGGTGATGAGCACGCTGATCCTGCTTCTGTGCCGCCCGCTGCTGGGCCTGTTCACCGACGATGCCGCTGTGCTGGCCATTGGCATGCAGATCATCTGCGTGATCGTGCCGCTGTGGTTCACCTATCTGTGCATCGAGATCATCTCCGGCGCGATGCGCGGCGCGGGCGACTCGCTGGTGCCCACGATCATGACGCTGACGGGCGTTTGTCTGCTGCGCATGTTTTGGGTGGGCGTGGTGGTGCCGGCGCATCACAGCCTGGTCGTGCTGATGCTGTGCTATCCCGTCACCTGGATTGTCACCTCCGCTCTGTTTGTCCTCTATGATCTGCGCGGCGACTGGCTGGAGCGCTGCATTGGAAGGCGCTGAGCTATGCGGGAGAGGCGACTGTTCTTGCCCGTGCGCAGGCGGCTGATGGCTGTGACCTGTGCGTATCTGGCGGGTGTGGCGACGGCGGCAGGCTTTGCGCTGCCGGTTCTTCTCACGGGGATTCTCTGCGCTCTTTTGTCTGTCTGGGCCGTGGTTCGGGTCCGCAGGCGGAGGAGCGCGCTGCTTTGCGGGGCGCTGATGATGGCTCTGCTGGGCAACGGCCTGGCGGGCTGCCGGCTGCGTGCGGCAGATCAGCCGACTCAGCCGGGCACAATGATCCAGGGTACCGTGACGGCGATTGAGCAGCCATATCGGGTGTACCTGACGCAGGTGACAGTCGGCGGGGATACGTCGCTTACCCGCGACGTGCTCGTCACGCTGATGCGCGAGGAGGGCGATCCGGTGCCCGAGGTGGCCGTCGGGCAGACGGTTTCGGGAACGGGCAGGCTCTTTGCGCCGGAGCAGGCGCGCAATCCCGGCGGAATCGACCGGCGTATACAGGCGCTTTGCGACGGATACCTGCTCTCCGGCTATCTGCTGCCGGGCTGGCAGGCGCAGGGCGAGGGACGGTTTTCCCTGCGCGAGGCCTTTCGCAGGCTGCGCGTGGCACTGCTTGCGCAGATGGAGCGGCTCTTTGGCGAGCGTGCGCCGCTGTTTCAGGGCCTGCTGCTGGGCGAGCGCAGGGGGATGGATCCGTCGCTCGTCGCGGCGATGCGGCTGACGGGCACGGCGCATCTGCTGACGGTGTCCGGGCTGCATCTGAGCATCATAGCCGCGGCCTTGCGTGCGCTGCTGCGTCGGGCGCCGAGAGGCGTGCGCTTCACCCTGCTGGTGAGCTTTTTTGCGGCGTTTTCCGCGCTGACGGGCGGCGCGCCTGGCACAGTGCGTGCGTGTATCATGGCGTCGCTGCGTGAGCTGGCGCTGCTGCGCGGCTGGCGATATGAGCCGCTGACAGCGCTCTGCGCCGCTGCGCTGGCGACGGCGCTGTGCAGTCCGCTGCTGGTGTTCGACGCGTCGTTTCAGTTTTCGTATCTGGTCGTTCTGGGCATTCTGCTGCTGCTGGACAACCGGGGCGGCAGGCGCGTGCCGCGAGCGCTGCGCGCCGTGTGGAAAATGGCCGGCATTAGCCTGTGTGCACAGGTATCCGCGCTGCCCATGCAGATGCGCCTGTATGGCTTTGTACCGCTGCTGGCGCTGCCGATGAACCTGCTTGGCGGCATACTGATGCCGGCGCTGCTGATTTGGGGCTGGGCTTGCGTGTTCCTGAATATGGCCTGCCCATCGGCGGGTATGGCCTGTGCGCGGGGGCTGTTGCTGCTGTCCGGCGGCTTTGAGAGGATCAGCCTGCGCGTATCAGCGCTGGACGGCGCGATTGTGCGCCTGCCCGCGCCGTACGCGCTTTCCGTGCTGCTCTTTGCCTGCCTGCTTGCGCTGGTCAGCCGGAGGATTCGGTGGGGCCGCCTTCGCCCATGCGCGGCGCTTGCCGTGGCAGCGGTGCTGGCGTGCTCCTATGGGCTGCGGCTGTGCCCGGCGGCGCGCTATGTGCAGCTGGATGTTGGCCAGGGGGATGCAGCGCTGTTTCGCAGCGGAAGGCGGGCGGTGCTTGTCGATGTCGGCCCGGCGGACAGCTACGACATGCTGCGCTATCTGCGCAGCGAGGGCTTGCTGGTGGACGCGGTGGTGCTGTCGCATCTGGATCAGGATCACGCGGGCGCGCTGAAGACGCTGCTCGATTCCGAGGTGGAGGTGCCGCGGGTTGTGCTGCCCCGCGGTGCGCTGGAGGGGGAGATATCGCCTGCGGTGCTCGGGGCGATGGAAGCGCTGGCGCAGCAGGGCGTCGAGCTGCTGGAGGCGGAGCGCGGCGGCCGGCTGAGCTTTGCTCCGGTGACGGCGCAGGTGCTATCCCCGACGGCGTCGCTTGCGGGGAGCAACGAGCGCTCTCTGCTTTTGTATGCCGAAGCGCAGGGCGTGCGCTTCTTGCTGACTGGCGACCTGACCGCCCAGGCGGAGCCGGAGGCGATTCCGGACTGCGACGTGCTCAAGGTCGCGCATCACGGCAGCGCGAACGCGACGAGCGAGGCGTTCCTCGCGGCGGCACAGCCGGAGGTAGCCGTCATCAGCGTCGGCGCGGGCAACCGGTACGGTCATCCTCATGCACGCGTGATACAGGCACTGGATAGCATCGGCTGCCGGGTGCTGCGCACGGACGAATCGGGCTGCGTCACGCTCTGGCTGCGCGGCGGCGAGGTGCGCGCGTCCTGCTTTCTTTCCCGATGAGCATCATGAAAGCGCATCCGCCGGGCATATACTGGGGGCAGGCGGTATCCGGGAGGGGGCGGCGGGATGAGGAGAAGAGCAGCCGCGCAGGCGGAGGACGGGCTTTCGGTCATCCGCGTGAGCATTGACGACGTATACGGCGCGATGATCCCAGGCCGCGCGCAGCAGGACGAGGCGCTTGCCGCGCTGGCCGGCTCGATAGCCCGGCACGGCCTCTTGCAGCCGATTGTCGTGCGGCACAACGCGCAGGCTGGCCGGTATCAGCTGGTGTGCGGCGCGCGCCGGCTGGCCGCGTGCAGGCTGCTGGGGCGCAGGGAGATCGACGCCCTGCTCCTGCGGGCGGATGGTGCGGAGGCGGCGGCCTGCTTTTTTGAGGAGCATCTGACGCATATCCCCCCGCACTTTCTGGATGAGGCAGACACGCTGGAGCGCCTGGGCGCGCAGCAGGTGGCGGCGTGCTGCGCGATAGGGACGGGCGCGATTGCCCGGCGGCATCGGATGCTTGCCCTGTCGCAGCAAACGCGCCAATTGCTGCGCGGGCACGCGCTCACGCTGGAGCAGGCTGAGCCGCTTGCCGACGTCCCCGATCCGGACAGGCAGCTGGAGGCGGCGTCCATCATCGCGGAGCGTCAGCTCACATCCATTCAGGCGCAGCGGCTGGTCTACGGCGTACAGCGGCGCGCGGCGGAGCGAACGGAGAGCGCGCCCTGCAGGCGGCGTGCGGTGCGCGAGGCGATGACGGAGGCGACGGCGCTGGCAGAGCGCTTGCGGCGCAGGGGTGTCGACGCGGGCCTTTCGGTGCTCTCTCAGGAGGGCGGGCTGTGCATTCAGATCATGCTGCGCTGCAAAAAAAGCACGGAACCGGCAGGAAATGGCGACATGGGAGAGAATTCTTCCAACGGCGCCGCTGTGCCCTGCGAGGAAGGGCGGCGTGCTCCTCGGAGACAAAGAGAAAAACGGAGGATATGAAGATGTATACCATCATCACGGATTCCTGCTGCGATCTGAACGAGCAGGTGATGGCGAAATACAGCCAGCTTGAGATTTTGAACCTGAGCTATACCATTTCGGGCGTGACCAGCTCCGAACCGCTGACCGGCGACGCCGCGAAGGCGTATTACGACCGCCTGCGCGCGGGCGAGGTGGGCACCACGTCGCAGATCACCCCTGCGGGGTTCCTGGACGTGTTCCGTGCGCATGCCGCGCGCGGCGAAGCGATGCTCTGCCTGGTTTTTTCCTCCGCGCTGTCGGGCACCTATGGCTCGGCCTGCGTGGCGCGGGAGATGCTGCTTGAGGAGATGCCGGATGCGGAGCTAGAGGTGATCGACACGCTGTCCGCCAGCGCGGGCCAGGGGATGATGGTCGTCGATGCGCTGGAGCGCCGCGATGCCGGCATGAGCCTTCAGGAGAATGCCGCGTGGATTCGCGCGCATATCCAGCAGTATGTGCACTGGTTTACCGTGGATGATCTCCACTTCCTCAAGCGCGGCGGGCGCTGCTCGCCGTCTGCGGCCTTCTTTGGGTCGATGCTCAACATCAAGCCCGTCCTCCATGTGGACAGCGAGGGCAGGCTGATCCCGATGGAGAAGGTGCGCGGCCGCCGCCAGGCGCTCAAGGCGCTGGCTGAGAAGCTTGGCCGCCACGGCGCGTCGAAGGATCAGACGATCTACATCAGCCACGGCGACTGCGAGGCCGACGCCAGGGCGCTCGCCGGCATGCTGGTGGATATGTACGGCTGCGATCCGGACAAGATCGTGCTCAGCTACGTCGGCCCGGTCATCGGCAGCCATTCCGGCCCCGGCACGGTGGCGATCTTCTTCCGCGCGGAGGACAGGGGCTGATGCACGAGCAGCACATGCGCGCGGCGCTGGAGCAGGCGTTTCTGGCGCTGGCATCGGGCGAGATCCCGGTCGGCGCTGTGGTGGCCTGCGGGGGCCGGATCGTCGCTGCGGCGCACAACGAGCGCGAGGCGACGGGCGATCCCACGGCGCACGCCGAGGTGCTGGCGCTGCGGCGTGCGGCTCAGGCGCTTGGCCGGCGCAGGCTGGAGGGCTGCACGCTCTATGTGACGCTGGAGCCGTGCCCCATGTGCGCGGGCGCGGCAGTCATGGCGGGCGTGGAGGGCATCTGCTTTGGCGCGGCGGATCCGCGCGCGGGCTGCGCGGGCAGTGTCTACGCCCTGCCGGAGGATCCGGCGTTTGGCCGCGCGATCCCCTGCATGGGCGGCCTGCTGGAGGCGGAATGCGCGCAGGTGCTGCGGGATTTCTTTGCGCGGCGCAGAGCCTGAGATCTCCAGGTTTTCCGAATCGTTTCTCTTGACAAGCGGCGGACATCCATGTATATTGATGGGGTCAATTTTACTTGGCCCGGGCGCCGCGCTGCTTGGGGAAAAGAGGAACAAATGATCGAGAAAAAGCCGTTTGTCACGCTGGATAAGGCGAAGGAGATCGTCAGCCGGTATCCGACGCCGTTTCATATTTACGATGAACAGGGCATCCGCGCCACGGCCCGCGCGCTGCGCAGCGCCTTTGCGTGGAATCCCGGGTTCAAGGAGTATTTCGCCGTCAAGGCGACGCCCAATCCCTTCATCCTGGACATCCTGCGCGGGGAGGGCTGCGGGGTGGACTGCTCGTCGGACACGGAGCTGATGCTCAGCCGCGCGTGCGGCTTTGCCGGGCATGAGATCATGTTTTCCTCCAACGAGACGCAGCCGGGCGAGTTTGCTCTGGCGGACAGCCTCGGCGCGATCATCAATCTGGACGACTATACGCTGATCGAAACCCTGGACGAGGCCTGCGGTATTCCGCAGACCGTCTGCTGCCGCTACAATCCCGGCGGGGATTTTTCCATCGGCAACGAGATTATGGATCAGCCGCGCAACGCCAAGTACGGCATGACCCGGGCGCAGCTGACGCAGGCCTACCGCGAGCTGATGCGGCGCGGCGCGAAGCGCTTCGGCCTGCACGCGTTCCTGGCGTCCAACACGCAGACCAACGCGTACTATCCCACGCTTGCGCGGATTCTGTTCACCACGGCTGTGGAGCTGCACCGCGAGACGGGCGCGCACATTGCGTTCATCAATCTCTCCGGCGGCGTGGGCGTCGGCTACCGCCCGGAGGATGAGCCAATCGACATCGCCGTCATCGGCGAGGGCGTGCGCAGAGCGTACGAGGAGGTGCTCGTGCCCGCGGGCATGGGCGACGTGGCGATCCTCACGGAGCTGGGCCGCTTTATGCTGGCGTCCAACGGCGCGCTGGTGACGACCGCCTGCCACGAGAAGCACACCTACAAGGAGTATATCGGCGTCGATGCCTGCGCGTGCAACCTGATGCGCCCGGCGATGTACGGCGCATATCACCACATCACTGTCCTGGGCAAAGAGAACGCGCCGCAGGATCACGTCTACGACGTGGTGGGCAGCCTGTGCGAGAACAACGACAAGTTCGCAGTCGACCGTCGTCTGCCCAGGATCGACCGCGGCGACCTGCTCTACATTCACGACACCGGCGCGCATGGCTTCTCCATGGGCTACAATTATAACGGCAAGCTGCGCAGCGCGGAGCTGCTCCTGCGCACGGACGGCAGCGTGCAGCTGATCCGCCGCGCGGAGACGCCTGCGGACTACTTCGCAACGTTCGATTTTACAGATTATCACTTCGAGTGAGCATGAATCAAAGGGGGCCGAAGCCCCCTTTTGACGTATGCTGGCAGTTCAGCCGAGCCAGCCCAGCGCCCGCATGCGCGCGGCGATCGGCTCGTGAAGACAGGCGTCCTTGAAGTAGACATATTTGGCGGAGGAGGGTACGGCGCGCCCGTCTTCCCAGGCGACCTGGCCGACGCCGCGCTCATCCAGGCCGTAATCCGTCAGCGATTTGCCCTCCGGCGGCGTGATGTGCGACACGCGCGCGTGACAGCGGTTGCCCAGGAACAGAGCGAAGACGCCCTGCTCCGGGTCGATGACCAGGTGATTGCCGGTGAAGCCGCTCAGCCCGAACGCGTGCGGGCTCATGTATGCGGGCACCTCGCTCAGCCGCTGCTGCGGGTGCCGGGTGAAGCACAATAGCCCCAGGGGCTGGCGGTAGGTGCCGTCGCCGTTGTCGCGCCCGGTGCGGTCGGTGCCGATGGCGCGCAAAGTATCGCAGCGCAGCAGGCGACCGGCCAGCAGCGCCTGCGCAAAGAGCACCATGTACCGCCTGGTGGAGAACAGCCCCGCGTGCCCGCACAGATCGCGCCCGCCCTGAGACAGGCGCAGTGCCTTGGGGTCGTGCGGCGTGCCGGGCGGCGTGCAGGTGCGCAGGAGCAATCGGTCGCGCTCGATGCGGTGCTCGTAATTGTAGCAGACGCAGCGCGGCAGGCAGTCCTCCGGCACGGTGGCGAAGGTCTCGCGCATGCCGCAAGGCTCATAAATCAGCGCGCGCAGCGCTTCGGCGAAGGACAGGCCGGTCTTTGTCTCGATCACATATTTGATCACCATGGCGTTGATGTCGGAATACAGCCGCACGGCGGGAAGCGGCGCGGTGCGGACAGCGAAGAGCCGCGCCAGGCCTTCCTCGCGGCTAGGCGCGTCGTCGATGCGTCCGGGCGTTTGCAGGCAGGCTCGGTAGCACATCACGTCCAGCACCGTCACGTTGCCCAGATGGATGAAGCGGGGATCGATCTCCCCGACGCGCTCGCCCAGCGACAGGCGGCCCTGTTCCACAAGGCGCATGGCGGCTACGCAGGTGAACAGCTTAGTCAGCGAGGCAAGGTCGAATATGCTGTCCTCGCCAAGCGGGCGCACGCTGGGGATGAAGCCGTCCTGCCCGAGGGCGAGCTCCTGGGCGCGGCCATAGGTCATCGTTTCGCTCTGCTGCGAGGTGCCGTATGCGACGGTCATGCCGGTGAGCATGCGCGTCTCGTCGCACAGGTAGCGCAGGCTGTCTGAAAGCGTCTGCATAGGTTGTCCTCCGTAGGGGTTGATGGGATTTATTATGCCTGCTTTTGCGCGGCGCGTCAAGTCCCGCGCGGGCGCCATGGGGAAAGGAGCACAGATATGGCCGAAATGTCGTATGATTCGCCGGTGGGCATGCTGGTTCTGGCGGCGGATGACGAGGGAATGCGTTCTATCCGTCTGCTGCGCGCAGGGGAGGCTGCGCCGCGGGCTAGCGACATGCCGCTGCTGCGGGAAGCGCGGGCACAGCTTCAGGCGTATTTCGCGCATGAGCTGCGCGCGTTTGACCTTCCGCTCCACGCGCAGGGCACGTCGTTTGAGCGAGCTGTCTGGCAGCAGCTGAAGGGCATCGCCTATGGAGAGGCGCGAACCTATGGCCAGCTTGCCGCGGCGCTGGGCAGGCCGAACGCGGCGCGCGCGGTGGGCGGTGCGTGCGGGCGCAATCCGCTGCTGATCGTGGTGCCCTGCCATCGCGTCGTGGGCGCGTCCGGGCGCCTCACGGGCTTTGCAGCGGGTCTGCCGGCGAAGCGCGCGCTGCTGACGCTGGAGGGATGGGCGGTTGACGGGGATCGCCTCTGTCTGCGCTGATCCTTCTGCCGCCATTTCTTGGCGACCGGGCGCCTTCGGATGATAAGGCCCTATTGACAGCCGAACGATCGTTAGTTATAATGAGCACAAAACAAGATGGGATGGAGGTGTCGGCCGTTGGAAAGAGGGAACACCAGGCGGCAGATCCTGGAGGCATCGCTGGAGCTGTTCTCCGTGCAGGGCTTTGAAGCGACCTCGATTTCGCAAATCGCCAGCGCTGTCGGCATCCGGAAGGCGTCGCTGTACAGCCATTTTGAAAGCAAGCAGGCCATTCTGGATGCGCTGGTGGACGAGGTGCTCGGTCAATACGGTGCGCACTCCATCTTCGCGAAGGCCGATTGGTCGAAGGATGACAGCATCCCTCCCGGGACGCCCGACGCGGCAGTGCAGATGATCCTGGGGCAGCTGCGCTATATCCTTCACGATCCCGCCGTCAGCCGGGCGCGAAGGATGCTGGTCATCGAGCAGTTCCGGAATCCGGCTCTGGCGGCGCTGCTGACCAAGCAGAATTACGCCGATGTGCTTGCGTATTTCACCGGGCTTGTGCGGCGGCTGATCCGGCAGGGGACGCTGCGCCAGGACGATCCAGAGGTGATGGCGGCGCAGCTTTGCCTGCCGATCTCCGTGTGGATCAACCTCTGCGACCGGGATCCGGAGCGGGAGCCGGAGATTATGGCGCTGGTGGACAGGCATATCCGCCAATTCTTCCGGATTTATGAGCCGGAAAGGCGGTGATCTGAATGGCCATGTGGAATCCGTGGCGGGGCTGCAGGCGGTGCAGCGAGGGCTGTCTGCACTGCTACATTCACAAGGGGGACGCGAAGCGCGGCGTCGATACCAGCCGGATCGTTCAGACGAAGGATTTCCAAAAGCCCGCTGAGCGGCTGAAAAACGGCGGCTGGAGGATGAAGGGCGGCCTTGTATACACCTGCTTCTCGACCGATTTCCTGATTGAGGAGGCGGACGCCTGGCGGCCTGCGTGCTGGCAGATGATGAAGGAACGCACGGACTGCACGTTTCTCTTTCTCACCAAGCGAATCGAGAGGCTGACGGACTGCCTCCCGCAGGACTGGGGAGACGGATACGACAATGTGGTCGTCTGCTGCACGATTGAAAATCAGCGCACCGCAGACAAGAGGCTGTCCGCGTTCCAATCCATGCCGGTCAGGCACAAGTGCGTCACAGCGCAGCCGCTGCTGGAGCGGGTGGAGATGGAGCGGTATCTGGACGGCATCGAGTTGGTGGTCGTCGGCGGCGAATCGGATCGCTGCGCCAGGCCGCTCGACTACGATTGGGTGCTGGATATCCGCAGGCAGTGCATCCGAAGGCATGTCAGCTTTGAGTTCAGGCAGTGCGGCACGCATTTTATCAAGGACGGAAAGCAGTATACCCTGCAGACGAAGGACCTGTGCAGCCAGGCGAGGCGCGCGGGCATCAATGTGTACACGGACGAAGGAGAGGCGTTACCCAAATGAACTACATCCGCGTGACGAAGGACAATATCGACAGGGAGCATATCTGCTGCGCCATGTCCGGCAAGCAGAGCCTTGGCAAGAAGGCGTGGCTCAAGCAGCGGTTTGACGAGGGGCTGGTCTTTTACAGAAGCGAGGAGAGGGGCAAGTGCTTCATCGAGTATATCCCGGCAGAGAACGCGTGGGTGCCGATCGATGCGGAGGGCTACCTCTACATCAATTGCCTGTGGATCGCAGGCTCGATGAAGGGGCACGGCTATTCCAACGATCTGCTGGACGAGTGCATCCGCGATGCCCGGGCGCAGGGACGGAAAGGCCTGTGCATCCTCTCCTCTGAAAAGAGAAAGAAGGAGTTCCTCGCCGATCCGAGGTATCTCGCCTACAAGGGCTTTTCCATCTCGGACACCTCCGACGCCGGGATCACGCTGATGGCCCTGCCGCTTGAACCGACGGCCAAGCCCCCGAAGTTCAAGGATTGCGCCAGGCACCCCAAGGCGGAGGGGGAGGGCTTTGTCCTCTACTACACCGATCAGTGCCCGTTCACCTATTACTGGGTGCCCAGGGTGGAAGCGGTGGCCAGGGAGCATCAGATTCCCCTCAAAGTCATCCACATCACAGACAGGGAATCCGCGCAGCGCGTGCCTGCTCCGGTGACCACCTATGCCCTGTTCCGGGATGGGCGGTTCGTGACGCAGAGCATCCAATCGGACAAGAAGTTCCTGGCGCTGGCAGGGATCACAGCTGGAGATTTGTCTGAAGGAGGAACCGTGTGATGGCGGTCGGCGTCGGCATCCGGAAGGATAGCCGCGGCGAAGGCCGTGGAACCGGAGTGCGATGAGAGAATAGGCGCACGGGGATGAACAAATTGCGGGAAGCCCCTGCCTCGCCCGCTGCCGCCTGTGCTGGCACTGAACCCGGACAGAAAGGGAAAAAGAATAGGCCCATGAATGCGCGCAATGCTCGCAAGAGCGCTGCGCCCTTCATGGGCTGTTTCGTCTCTATTCGGCTGGAGGAGGATTCAGCCATGCGCGCAGCGATTCGATCAGCGCATCGCGGTTTTCTGGTGTGACGGTGACGACCTGCACGTCTTCACGCGCTGCGATGGCCTGAATGTGCGGCGCATCGCACTGCTGCAGCACGCCAAGCACGCGCTTGGGGCTGTCCAGGCAGGCGAACACCTGGCGGATGAAGCCCTCGGCCTGGCGTTCCAGCCGGCCCAGCTCGTCCATCAGCAGGAAGGGCTCGGCGCTCTCGAGGCTGCGTCGCAGGATTTGCACGCCGTTTTCCTCGAACACGGGCAGCACGGGCACGCTGCGCCGCTCGCCGACACGCACGCAGCAGACACAGTCGTTTTCATAGGGTGGCAGCCCGACACGGCCGTGCAGTGTGAAGCCGCGCCGTTCGCCGTTCAGGAAAAGGGCCTGCGTCTCCAATCCGGTGCAGGCAAGCCGCTCCTCCTCGATAAACCGGCGCAGCAGGGTGGATTTGCCGACCTGCCGCGCTCCGGTCAGGAAGAGATGGCACGCTTCAGGCTTCATCGCCGCCCTCCTTCGCCCAGGCCAGCAGCGTGGCGCGCTGCTCGTCGCTGAGCGCCAGCGTCTTGCCGCCGATGAGCACCTGCACGTCTGCCTGCTTCTTTTCGTGGTGATGGCAGCCGCACTGGCAGAAGCCGTCGTCCGTCACGCCGGCGACCGGGGGCAGCTTGGCGTCCAGCAGCGCGCAGGGGACAATGTCCGGGATGCGCGCGTCGATCAGGTCCAGCAGGGCGTCGGCGTCCGTCAGGGCATTGTAGCACGGCAGAGGCAGCCTGGTTTCCTCCAGCTGGCTGATGCGCCCGGCGAAGGCCAGCGTGCGGCTGTTCATGCGAGGCAGCGCATCCTCCGCCTGGTGCGCGCAGACGATGCGCGGCACGGGCGATGCGTAGTCCCCCTCCAGCAGCACATAGTCACAGCCTTCGTAGGCTGCCAGCACGCGCGAGAGCGGAAGCGCCTCCGGGTAGAGGAATGAGGTCTCAAAACGGGCGCGGGCGCACACCAGCTCGCTGCCGGCGCGGCGATGGCGCGCGGTGTTGCTGGTGGGGTTGTCCATCGAAAAGGTGGGGCAATAGACCGTCTTGCAGGTGCCCACGCGCTTGCCGCGGCGGCAGATGGACTCGATGAGCGCGGTGACGGTGCTGGTCTTGCCGGACTTGCGGATGCCGACGATGGTGATGATCCTCATGAGATGATGCCTCCGTCATTTATTCGATGATCAGCGCACGGATGCGCTTGAGAAACCGCCTGCGCGTGCTGTCCCCCGGGAAGACGAGCTGACAGCTCTCCCCCTGGGCGAGCAGATATGCGCCTGGCAGGTCGCGCGGGCCGAGGGCGAGGGACAGCCCGTCTTCGCTGCGGACGATCAGCCTGCTTGTCACGGGACGCCTCAGCGCGTCCGTGAGCGGGATCGCGTCCACCTCGCGGGCTTGCGCTGGCCCGGACGCGCTGGTGGTGCGCAGGGTGACGCGCGTGGGCGGGAGCTGTGCCCAGCCCGGGATCAGCCCTTCGATGGTGCTGCTCACACAACCGCCTCCCCGTAGGGGACGAACATGTCCCGGTAATCAAAATCGCCGTGTCGCCCGTGCCCGTCCTCGGCGTGCACGCCGTGATCGGCGCAGAGGATGGCCGTGCCGGTGAACGCAGCGCAGAGCGCGTCGACGGCATCGTCAAGCTCCCGCAGCTTGCCGGACAGGGCCTGCACGTCGTCGCCCACGTCGTGCTCCAGATCGTCCAGCCCGTGGAAGTGGACGATGAGCAGCGGCGTATCCGACGCGGCATAGGGCAGCGCCGCGCGCAGAACGGCGCCGTCCACGCTCTCGCCCTCACACGGCAGGGTGAGCACAGGCTCCTTTTCCAGCGCCAGCGGGGCGCAGTCCGCCTCGATGAGCACGGCGCCCGTCTCGGCCAGCAGCGACGGCACAGCGGGCTTGTGATGCCTGCGGGAGAGTACGCCGTGCGCATCCGGCCACACGCCGGTGAGCATTGAGGCCATGCAGGGCTGCGTCAGCGGCGGATATGCGGTGCGCGCGCACTGGCAGGCAAAGCGGCGCTTGATGCTCTCCAGCGGCGCGCGGTGATACAGCGAGTAGCCCAGGCCGTCGATATAGATGACCAGCACGCGTCCGTGCGCGAGCGCCTCCCTGGCGCGGAAAAAGACGTCCGTGACGGCATGCACGGGCGCGCTCCGGAAATAGCCCACGACGCGCCCCTGAAATGAGCAGGGCAGGGCGCCCGCCATTTCGCCCGGACAATCGGAGGCAGGCCGGCTGCCAAGCGGATCGATGACCTGCACGCGCACATCCCTCCCCAGACAGGCATTGTTTGAAATCTGTCGATCTGACTGCCGTTTGATCCCATCCATTATACTGTTTCGACCCTGCAATGTAAAGTGCGAAGATGAATTCCTGCATGTTCAAATCGAAGAATATGCACTTGTTTGTCGCGGATAGTTGTGATATACTGTCAAACGTTTGGAGGGATGATATGCGCTGCATTGAAACCATACACGCAGAGGGGCATGTGCTCTGTCACGACATCACCGTGATTGTGAAGGATGTGAAAAAAGGCGTTGCCTTCAGGAAAGGGCACGTCGTCACCCGCGAGGATATTCCCGAGCTGCTCAAGCTGGGCAAGGATCACCTCTACGTCTGGGAAAAGGACGACAGCCTTTACCACGAGGACGAGGCGGCGGCCATTTTGCGCGACATCTGCATGGGTGAGCACATTCTGGCGGGCGAGCCGCATGAAGGCAAGATCGAGCTGACGGCACAGACCGACGGTCTGTTTGTCATTGACAGCGAAAAAATGCGCGCAGTCAACGCGATCGAGGAGATCATGATCGCCTCGCGCCACGGCATGACACCGGTGAAGGCGGGCGATAAGCTGGCCGGTACGCGCGTCATCCCGCTGGTGATCAGCAAGGAGAAGATGGCGCGCGTGCGCCAGACCGCGGGCGATGCGCCGCTGATGCGCGTGCTGCCGTTTCAGCCGCTGCGCGTGGGCATCGTGACCACGGGCAGCGAGGTCTACTATGGCCGCATCCAGGACACGTTCACCCCGGTGATCGAGCAGAAGATCGCCGAATACGGCATGTCCGTCATCGGCCATGAGCTTTGCCCCGATGACGGCGGGGCGATCGTCGCGGCGATCCATCAGCTGCTGGCCGCGGGGGCGCAGCTGATCTTGACCACGGGCGGCATGAGCGTCGACCCGGACGACCGCACGCCGACGGCAATCCGCCAGAGCGGCGCGCGGGTGGTGACCTATGGCGCGCCGGTGCTGCCGGGAGCGATGATGCT
>JBJEYK010000254.1:0-3991 GCA_051886775.1 Candidatus Ventricola sp.
ATCGGAGGGAGCATGAACCTCGACCAGAACGAGCGTGCTGTTGTCCTGATCCCTTCTCTGCTTGCGCTCGACGGCCTGCAGCACGCTGCCCACGGCTGTGCTGCCGCGCTGGCTGAGCAGGCGGGTCAGCTCGGCGTCGCTCAATGTGCCGAAGACACCGTCGCTCATCAGCGCCAGCTTATCGCCGGCGATCAGGGGGAAGGGGACGCTGTTCATGTCGCAGGGGAGAGGCGTATCCATGTTGGTGTGGTTGGTAAGCGAGGCGCGGTAGCGGTTGGTGGAGGCGACCACCTCCGAGATGATGCCCAGCGCCGCGCGCTCGTCGAGCATGGCGCCGAGCGTCTGCTCGCGGTTGAGCTGGATCAGGCCGCCGCTGCGCATCAGGTAGATGCGGCTGTCGCCCACGGAGAGGAAGGAGCACTGCCCGTCGCGCAAGAGCACCATGACGAGCGTCGCCCCGCCGTCTGAATCCTCGGGGGACTTGCGCAGGGCCAGCGCCGCCTTGTGAATCCGCGCGTAGCAGTCCAGCAGCACCTTGTGCGGCGGCTGGTCGGGGCTGCTCTGGGCAAAGGCCGCCTTCGCCTCCGCGATGGCGCTCTGGCTGTATTCCTCGCCGCGGGCCATGCCGCCCATGCCATCGGAGACGATACACAACACACCACGTTTATCCTGTACATGATTCGGTGTCCAGGCGAAGGAATCCTCCTGATTTTCGCGCTTGCCGAGAATTTGCTGGCCGAAGATATCCAGAGTCAATGCGTTTGACATCATCAGACCTCCTGATCGTGGGTTGGTTGGGGGAACAGATACAAAGGGAAGCGCCGGGCCTCAGCGTGTGCCGACGGGCATGCCGCGGGTCAGCGGGTTTTGCAGCGGATGCCCGCCGATTGCGCCCACTGCTCGGCGTAGGAGCCGGGGGCGACCAGCAGCGTCAGGCCGGAGGCGCAGCCCTTGAACGGGTCGTCGCCAATCTCCGTCACGGAGGCGGGGATCGTCACCTGCGAAAGCGACGAGCAGGAGCGGAAGGCGTATTTCGAGATCTTCGTCACGGAATCGGGAAGGACGACCTGCTCAAGCGATGTGCAGCCCCGGAAGGCGGAAGTCCAGATTTCTGTGACGCCGTCGGGCACGGTCGCCTGCCTGCTGCCTGGCTGAATGAAGCTGAGCAGGCTGTTATCGTTGGCGTCGATGAGATAGCCGTCGCGCTGGACGATCCAGGTGAGGCCGCTGGGGATGGCGACCTCCTCCAGCGAGGTGCAGAGCACGAACGGATTGGCGCCGATGGAGCGGAGCTGTGCGGGCAGGTTGACGGCCCTGAGCGACGAGCAGTTCCAGAAGGCATAGGAATGGATTTTGGCGACGGAATCCGGGATGACGATCTCCTCCAGCGACGTGCAGGCTTCAAAGGCAGCTCCGTCGATGATCGTCACCTGGGCGGGAATCCTGGCGACGGTGCTGCCCGGCTTCAGGTAGTTGATGAGCCGGCAGTCGCTGTCGCTGCGCGCGACGAGGAAGCCGTCGTCGAAGGTGACCCAGTCCAGCGCGGCGGGGATGACGATGTCCGTCAGCCGGGGGCAGCGGGAGAAGACGGACTGTTCGATTTCGGTCAGACTGGCGGGCAGGCTGACCGACCGGAGAGATTGACAGTCCGCGAAGGCATAGGCCTCCAGGGCAGTGACGCTGTCCGGCAGGGTGATCTCCGTGATCGCGTCGCAGTCCTCAAAGGCGCTGCTGGCGATGCGCGTCACGGCCTTGCCGCCGATGGCCGGGGGGATGCGCACGACGGTGTCGCCGCCGGTATAGGCGGTGATGGAGAGCGTGCCGTCGGAAAGCACCTGGGTCGTGAAGCTGTCTGCGCCGGTGTAGCTGACGCCCGCCAATGCGCAGGCGATCCCGTTGCTGCGCGCCCACTGCTCGGCGTAGGAGCCTGGCTCGACCATGAGCGTCAGCGAGGAGGAGCACTCCACAAAGGCGCTCCAGTCGATGGAGGAGACGGAGGCGGGGAGAACGGCCTGCTCCAGCGAGGCGCAGCCCCGGAAGGCGCCGTAGCCAATGGCCGTGACGGAATCCGGCAGGGTGACCTGCGTGAGCGCGCTGTTGCCGGCGAAGGCGTATTCATGAATCACCGTCACGGCCCTGCCGCCGATCTGCGCCGGGATGCTCACCTGTGCGTCGCTGCCGGTGTAGGCGGTGATGGCCAGCGTGCCGTCGCTCAGCGCCTGATACGAGAAGCCTGTCGCGTTGCCGCGGAGGACAGGCGTGGGAGAAGGCGTAGGCGTAGGCGAGGGCGTGGGTGTGGGCGAGGGCGTGGGTGTAGGCGCGGGCGTGGGAGAGAACGTGGGTGTGGGAGAGGGTGACGGCGTGGGCGCGATGGTGGGCGTGGATGTGGGCGCGATCGTCGGCGCGGATGCAGGCGCAACCGTCGAGCCGAGCATCGCCCCGCCGATGGCCAGCAGCGCGCCGCCCGCGAGGAGGACTGCGGCGACGGCCAGGGCGGGCAGCCTGCGCGGCGCGGGCTTTTGCCGGTTCAGCGCGGCGAGCAGGCCGCCCATGTTGGCAAAGCGCTTGTCCGCGCTGAGCGCCATGCCGCGCATGATGGCGGCCTCGGCCTCAGCACAGACGCTTTTGTTGATGGAGCGGATGGACGGCATCTCCCGGGAGGTGTTCAGCCGGAGCTGGGCGTCCATCGGCTTTTGTCCCGTCAGGGCGAAGTACAGCGTCGCGCAGAAGGCGTACTGATCCACACGGGCGTCCATCGAGGCTGCCGTGCTGCACTGCTCCGGCGGGGCATAGCCGGGCGAGAAGATCAGCGAGCTGCGGCTCATGGTCTTGTTGTCCAGGGAGCGGGCCGCGCCGAAGTCCAGCAGCACGGCGCTGCCCGAATCCCTGCGCACCATGATGTTGTCCGGCTTCACGTCGCGGTGGACGATGCCGCGCCCGTGCAGCGTGCCCAGCGCCTCGCCCACCGGGGTGAGCAGCTTCATGGCCTGCGCAAGCGTGAGCATGCCGCCGTTTTCGCTGACATAGTCGGTCAGCGTCTGGCCGTCGATGTACTCCATGACGATGTACACCGTGTTGTTGGAGGTCACGGCGTTGAACACCTGCACGATGCAGGGGATGCGCCCCAGGGAGGCGGCCATGCGGCTCTCGCGCAGGGCGCGCTCACGGCCTGCCTTGAAATCGTCCAGCCGGTCGGAATAGGCCGACAGCGACACGGACTTGGAATCGCGCAGCGCCAGCTCGCGGGGGAAATACTCCTTGATGGCGATCACGCGATCCAGATTGAGGTCGTAGCCGATGTAGGTCACGCCGAAGCCGCCGTGGCCGAGCATCCTGCCCACCAGGTACTGCTCCCGGATTAAGACCTCCGGCAGATAGCCGGGGCCGTTGTGGCGGACATGGTTGTCGTAGCCGCAGTGGGGGCAGGCGGCATGCGGCGAATCGATGGGCTGCATGCAGGCGAAGCAGCGACATTGCAGATTGCTCATGGCAAAGCCTCCTGAACAGATGATCGATGCGTGAAGCGCGGGGGCGGGTCAGTAGGTCTTGTACTGGATGCCGTTATCCTTGGCCCACTGCTCGGCGTAGGAGCCGGGGAAGACGAGGAGGGTCAGCCCGGAGGGGCAGTTCTTGAACACCTGGGAGCCGATCTCCGTCACGGAGGACGGGATGGAGACCTGGCGCAGCGCGGTGCAGCCGTTGAAGGCGTCGTCGGCGATGGAGGTCACCGAGCCGGGGAGCGCGACCTCCTCAAGCGCGGTGCAGCCCATGAAGGCCGAGTCCCACACCTCTTCGATGCCCTCGCGCACGATTGCCTCACGGCTGCCGGGGCTGAGGTAGCTGATGACGCTGTTGCCGTTGGTGACGAGGAAGCCGTCCTTGAAGGTGATCCAGGACAGGCTGGCCGGGAGGATGACCTCCGTGAGCTGGCTGCAATTGAGGAACGAGTTGATGCCGATGCTCTCAAGCCACGCGCTCAGAGCGACGGACC
>JBJEYK010000255.1:0-3985 GCA_051886775.1 Candidatus Ventricola sp.
GGGCGCCGGCGTAGAACGGGCCGTTGTCGATCGGCGCGCCGAACAGGGTGCGGCCAAACTCGTCGGGCTGACCCTCCAGGTCGCCGCCGGTGCAGTGACGGTTGTACTCGGCGACGGTCGCCACGAGGTTCCCGGCGTCAACGCCCATCAGCGCGGCCAGCTCCTCGAGGGTGTCGGCCTTCACGGCGCGCCCGGCCTCGACCAGCTGGTTCGCGGTCTCGCCGAAGTTGTTGAGCTCATCACCGGTCGGATAGGTATCGGAGTCCATGACGATCCACATGAGCGCGTCCTCCTGCGCAAACAGGTCGCGGGTCATGTCGTCGCGGCGGCCGCCCTCATCGCCGTAGCGCAGGCCGGACTTGTTGACAAAGATGCGGGAATCGACGCCATGCTCGATGTTGCCAGACAGGGAGCCGGTGACCGGATCGCCCAGCGGCAGCAGCTGGATGTTGCCCATCTGGATGAAGTCGACGCCGAGCTTCTGCATCATCTTGACGCCGTCGCCGGTCGCGCCCTCATGGTTGGTGGACTTGACGCTCTCGTCGAGCACGCCCCAGATGGCGTCGTACGCCATGCGCAGGGACACGTTCTTGGAGAAGCCGCCGGTGGCCACGATCACGCTCTTGGCGGCAATGGTCACGGTGTTGCCGGTCTCGCCGGTGCAGACGATGCCGCACGCGCGGCCGTTGGCATCCAGGGTGATCTCCTCAGCCTTGGTGTTGAGCATGAGGCTCATGGTGTCCGGATGCGCGTCGATGTACTTGGTGTAGGTGTCAAAGAAGCCCGTGCCGGCCGGCATGACCGGCTTCCAGGCGCGCGGCCACAGGCCGCCGGAGACGGTGAAGACCCTGTCCTCGCCGAGCCACTCCATGCCCAGCTCCTTGGTCCACTGGATCGCGTCATAGGCGTTGGACACCAGCGTCATGACCAGCTCCGGGTCGCCCTGGTAGTCGCCGCCCTTGAGGGTCTGGGTGTAGTGCCAGAAGACGGAGTCGTTCTGCTTGATCGCGAACTCGCTGCGGTCCTCCACAGCGTTGACCGCGCCGCCCGCCAGGATGGTGTTGCCGCCAACCTTGGGCATCTTCTCGACGACGATGACCTTCGCGCCGTTCTGCTCAGCGGAGATCGCCGCAGCCAGACCGGCGCCGCCGGCGCCGATGACGACGACATCGCAGGAGAGCTGCTCGTCAGCCGCCTTCTCGACCACGACTTCCTTCTTCTCCATCAGCGCGGCGGTGTCCACGCCGCCGTTCTCCAGCGCGGTCTTCACCGCATTGAGGATGGCGGTGGAGGTCATGGTCGCGCCGGCGACGGTGTCCACGTTGATGGAATTGAGAGCCACCATCTGCGCGGGGATCTGCTCGCACGGCAGCTCGCAGATGCCGGGGGTGTCCTTGCACTCGTCCACGGTCACGGCAACGATGGAGCCGTCGTCCGCCAGAGTGATGGTCGCGGTCACAGCGCCCACGCCGCCGATCTGGGAATCGACCGTCGCGGTGTAGCTGGTGTCAGCCACGGCCAGCGCGGCGCACAGCACGAGGGCCAGCGCCAGCACGACAGACAGAATCTTCTTCATGGGTTCTTCCTCCTATTCTGTTTGATTGACATTTAACTGTCAATCGCGTGACCTGAGTATACATCCACAAGCCGCTGTCGAAGCAAGGGGAATTTATGCAGGATTTCCGTCATTTTCCAGCACGGGAATGACGCAGGAGCCGCTCACTCAAAGCACATATAAGCGTCGTAATAGTGCCGCCGGACGCCGCCGGAGCAGTCCACCACCAGCTGACTGCCCCACATGGTGCCCTTCTGGCGGAAGCGGTGCTCCCGCGCAAACGCGGCAATCGGGCGGAAGATCACGTCGGGATGCTCGTACTGCTCCTCCCCGCAGGGGTAAAACGCATGCAGCGCCATGCCGCCCGGAACCCGTCGCACGGCGCGTCCATCCTCCCGCAGGCCAAAGTCCCCGGCACGCGCGGCGGGCAGCATCAGCCCCATCAAGGCATGCTCTGCGCCCTCGTCCTGATAGATGCTCAGGCTGACAGCCGGCATCGCCTCCAGCCAGCGCTGCACGGTGGCCTGATCGCGCTTGTCCCGCGGCAGCCAGCTGCCGGCCTCGCCCTGAAGCAGCAGCATATCCTCCGCCCGGCGGATATCCACCCGCCCGCCGCTGGCAAGGCCGTCCTCGCACAGGGCGATCAGGCGGTCGATATCCCGCGCAAGCCCCTGATACTGGCGGGCCATGTCCGCCGCCTCGTCGCGCTTCTGGCGCATGCGCGCGACGACCTGCGCCCCCGTCATCCCATCGGGGCTGAACTGCTTTGCGATGTCGCGCAGCGGCACGCCCATGGCGCGGTACTTCTTCGCGCTGATGAGCCGGTTGATGTCCGCCACCTCGTAATACCGGCGGCCCGACTCCTCCTTGGGCGTGTCGATGATGCCCTCCTTCTCATAAAAATGCAGGGCGCTGGTCGTCATGCCCATCACCCGGGAAACATCGCCGATGGAATAACGCAATATCTTTCCCTCCCAACCAAAAGCCGCTTTTGATTTTTTCGCGGATTTGCACCCCCGCGCCGCGAAGGCTTCATCTTTGTTCCACTTTTTCTCCATTTTTTGTCAGAATTTTGCCGTTCTATTCTGATTGTACACACAATCGCGGCAAAGATCAATGTACATCGGGCAAATTTTCGTGTATAATGGCTGGAGCAATCCGCAGCCATAGGGAGGTACGCACATGGATTCGTTTGATATCGTCGTAGTCGGCGCGGGGCACGCCGGGTGCGAGGCCGCGCTCGCCTGCGCGCGCATGGGGCAGCGCACGCTGCTGCTGACGCTGAATCTGGACGCCATCGCCCTGATGCCCTGCAATCCCGCCATCGGCGGCACGGGCAAGGGGCATCTGGTGCGCGAGATCGACGCGCTGGGCGGCGAGATGGGCCGCGCTATCGACGACACATTCATTCAGTCCCGCATGCTCAACACCGGCAAGGGCCCCGCCGTGCACTCCCTGCGCGCGCAGGCCGACAAGCGCGCCTATCAGGAGCGGATGAAGCGCGCGCTCTTTGCCGAGCCAAACCTGGAGGTGCGCCAGGGCGAGTGCGGCCAGATTGACACGCAGGGCAACGCCGTCTGCGCCGTCCGCACGACGACCGGGGCGGTCATCCCCTGCCGCGCGGCAGTGATCTGCTCCGGCGTGTACATGGACAGCCGGATCATCATCGGCGAATGCAGCTGGCAGGGCGGCCCACAGGGGCTGCTGTCCTCCGGCCATCTGGCGGACGCGCTGCGAAAGCTGGGCATCTCGCTGCGCCGCTTCAAGACCGGCACACCCCCGCGCGTCGACGCGCGCAGCATCGACTTCGACGAGATGGAGCCGCAGCCCGGCGACGATCCCATCACGCCGTTCTCCTTCCTGACCGACGCCCCTATGGCCAACCGCGCCCAATGCTATCTGACCTATACGAATGAAGAAACCCACCGCATCATCCGCGAAAACATCCGCCGCGCGCCCATGTACGCCGGCACGATCCACGGCACCGGCGCGCGCTACTGCCCCTCCATCGAGGACAAGATCATGCGCTTTGCGGACAAGGACCGCCACCAGCTCTTCCTCGAGCCGGAGGGGCTCGACACGAACGAGTGGTATGTGCAGGGGCTGTCCACCTCGCTGCCGGAGGACGTGCAGCTCGACATGCTGCACACCATCCCCGGCCTGCGCCGCGCGCGCGTGCTGCGGCTGGCCTACGCCATCGAGTACGAGTGCATCGACCCGCTCCAGCTTCGCGCGGATCTCTCCTGCCGCTGCGTCGCAGGGCTGTACTTCGCCGGACAGATCAACGGCACGAGCGGCTATGAGGAGGCCGCGGGGCAGGGCATCCTCGCGGGCATCAACGCCGCGCGCCATGTGCAGGGGCGGCCGCCCGTCGTGCTCGGGCGCGATCAGGCGTACATCGGCGTGCTCGTGGATGACCTGACGACCAAG
>JBJEYK010000256.1:0-3972 GCA_051886775.1 Candidatus Ventricola sp.
CGCTTGATGAGCTTCACGATGTCCTCGTCCTTCATCTCCTCGCAGATGCGGGTGTAGCCCAGCAGGCAGCCGTACATGCTCATCGCGGTGTGCAGCGGATTGAGGCAGGTGGTGACCTTCATGCGCTCCGTGCAGTTGACGGTGTCGCGATCGGTCATGTACACGCCGGCCTTCTCCAGCGGCGGGCGGCCATTCGGGAAGCGATCCTCGACGACCAGATACTGCGGGCCTTCGGCGTTGACGAACGGCGCAATGTAGGTGCGCTTGGAGGTGATGACCGGCGCGATATCCTCGCAGCCGAGCTTTTGCAGCTCCTCGCAGACGGAGTCCGCCGGGCGCGGGGTGATCTTGTCGATCATGCTCCACGGGAAGGAGACCTGCGCCTCGTCGGACACGTAATCGACGAACGCCTGGGAGACGAAGCCCTTCTTCTGCCACTCGGCCGCCATGGTGAGAATGGAGGTGCGCAGCTTCTCGCCGTTGTGGCTGCAATTGTCCATGGACACCACCGCAATCGGGGCCTTGCAGGCTTCAAAGCGGTGGGCAAGCAGCGCGCAAACGACGGCCATCGCGGAGGTCGCCTTCTCCGGGCCGTTGTCGATGTCGGCCTGGATGAACGGGAAGAAGTCGCCCGCGGCGTTCTTGAGCGCGTAGCCCTTCTCGGTGATGGTGAAGGAGATCATCTGAAGCCCCGGGTTGGCGAAGATCTCCTTGAGGCGGCTCCAGCTCGCCGGGACGGCGGACTGCGCCTTGATGGCCTCGGTCAGCGAGCCGATGACCTGCTTGTCGGTCGTCGCGTCGGCGTTGAGCGTCACGGCGAGGACGAGGTTGTCGTACGGATCGTAGATCTTGTCCACCACGTCGAAGTCGAACGTCTCCACGCAGGTGATGCCGCGGTCCATGTCGCCGCTGGCGAGCAGCCTGTCGGCGATGCCGCCGATGAAGATGCGGAAGATGTTGCCCGCGCCAAAGTGCACCCAGACCGGGTTCTCCTGCGTCTTCTTTGCCACTGCCTCCACGTCATACGCGGGCAGGCGGATGCCGGCCTTCTCCCACGCGGCGGTGTCCCTGATGCCCTGAATGGTCAGCTTCATCATCAATCAACCTCTCTTCTTGTTCTTGTCGATGGCCTCCCACAGGCCGTTGAGATAGGTGATGCCCAGCGCGCGGTCGTACAGGCCGTAGCCGGGGCGGCCCACCTCGTCCCAGATCATGCGGCCATGGTCTGGGCGGATGTAGGTGTCCGGGCAGGTCTCATAGATCGCCTTCATGATCTCGTACATGTCCAGATCGCCGTCGCTGGACAGGTGGCTGGACTCGCGGAAGCAGCGGTCGCTGCCCAGGTGCTTCACGTTGCGCACATGCAGGCAGCCGATGCGGCCCATCTCGCCGAAGTGGCGGATGATCGCCGGGATATCGTTGTGCACGTTGCTGCCCAGCGAGCCGGTGCACAGGCACAGCGTGTTGCAGGGGCTGTCGTGCAGCTTCACCATCTTGTCGAAGCCCGCCTGATCGTGCGTGATGCGCGGCAGGCCGAAGATCGGCCAGCCCGGATCGTCCGGATGGCAGGCCATCACGACGCCGACCTCCTCGCAGGTCGGGATGATGCCGTCGAGGAAGTACTTGAAGTTGGCCAGCAGCTTTTCCTCGTCGATATCCTTGTACAGCTCCAGCACATGCTCCAGCTGAGAAAGGCGCTCCGGCTCCCAGCCCGGCAGGGTGAAGCCGTTGGAGTTCTCGGCAGTCTTCCTGACGATCTCCACCGGCGTCATCGCGCCAAGCTCCTTCTCGTCGAAGTACAGGCTGTTGGAGCCGTCCTCCGGGATCTCGCGGGCCAGGTCGGTGCGCAGCCAGTCCAGCACCGGCATGAAGTTGTAGACGATCACCTTCACGCCGTACTTGGCCAGGTTGCGGATGGACTTGCAGTAGTTCTCGATGTATTTGTCGCGCGTGGGCAGGCCGAGCTTGATGTCCTCGTGCACGTTCACGCTCTCGATGACCTCGCACTCCAGGCCCGCGGCGTGCACCTCGTCGATGTACGCCTTAATCTCTTCTTCCTCCCAGACCTCGCCGGCGGCCTTGTCATCCAGCACGCCCATCAGGCCCGTGCACCCGGGAATCTGCTTGATCTGCTTGAGGGTGATGCTGTCGGAATTGCTTCCGTACCAGCGGAATGTCATTTTCATGGGCATTGTCCTTTCCTGTCCGCCCTGCGGACAATCAATCCTCGGCCATACCGATGAGGTCGAACTTTTCGGTGGAAATCACGATGTCGAAGTCGTTTTTCTTCGGCTTGGGCGTCTTGAGCCAGATGGTGCGGTCGGACAGGTTGTAATACCAGCCGCACTCGGCCTCCTCCCAGGCGTCGCGCACGATGTAGCGGGTCACAGGCTTTCCGTCCACCGTCGCCCAGAAGGCGCCCTTCTTCTTGCTGACCAGCCTGAGCGTCAGGCGCTCCACGGTGTCCTCATAGGTGCCCTCGCGGCGGAAGGAGATGGTCGTGCGGTCGCCCGCCTTGACGGAGATCGTTGTCCTGGCGTAGACGCCCTGCTTGTAGTCCTCGGTGTGGCCGTCGTCGTCATACTGCACGAAGGTGCAGTCGGTTTCGGCGGAAATGAGGTAGTCCATCTGCTTCCAGGTGTCGCACAGGATCTTCCTGACGTCCTCGCTGGTGACGAAGATGGCGCTGCCCCGCAGGAACATCGGGATGCTGCCCGGGCCGACGGGCACGCTGATCGTCTGCCCGCCCGCGTAGGCGCGCAGGTTGTCGTTCATGTCGTACCAGGTGCAGCCCGCCGGCAGGTAGAGCGTGCGCTCGGTCGCGCCCTTTTCCACGACGTTGGCCACCAGCACGCTGCTGCCGTACATGAAGGTCAGGCTCTGATCGGTGTAGCAGGCAGCGTCCTGCGGGAACTCCAGGAACAGCGGGCGCATCGCCGGCATGCCGTTCTGGTTGGCCTCGTACATGAGGGAGTACAGGTACGGCAGCATGCGGTAGCGCAGCGCGTAGGCCTCGCGGATGTAGGGCAGGTTTTCCTCGTACATCCAGGGCTGGGTGACGGTGTTGTCGTTGTTGGCGGAGTTGAGCGTGAAGCGCGGCTGGAAGATACCGCTCTGGATCCAGCGCAGCAGCAGCTCGGCCTCCGGCGCGGGGCCGGCAAAGCCGCCGATGTCGCAGCCCATGTTCGCGCAGCCGGACAGGCCCATGCCCAGGATGGTGGCGATGTTGTACTTCACCGTCCGCCAGTCGGTCAGGTTATCGCCGCCCCACACCTGCGCATAGCGCTGGATGCCGGCGTAGCCCGCGCGGTTGATGATGTACGGACGCTCGCCGGGATATACCTCCGCGATCGCCTGCTTCGCCAGGAAGGCCATCAGGTTGCTGTGCAGGATCTTGAGCTCCGCCATCGTGCCCTTTTCGCCCTCGAAGTCGCACTGGGCGTTGCGGTCCTCCACGCCGTCCATCTCGCAGTTGTCGTTCCAGACGGTCTTGGTGCCCATCTCCAGGATGTTCTTCTTCAGCAGCTGCTTCCACGTCTCACGCGCAGCGGGCTTGGTGAAGTCAAAGAAGCGTCCCTTGCCGCCCCACCAGCGGCCATAGTAGTCGGCGCTGCCGTCCGGCGTCTTGATGAACACGTCGTTCTGCTCGAACAGGGCCATGTACGGATGGCGCTTGAGGATGCCCGGCTTCAGGTTCGGGATGACGTTGATGCCGCGGCGGTTCATCTCCTCGAAGAACGCCTTCGGCTCCGGGAAGCGCTTGTGGTTCCAGTTGAACACATAGCGCAGGTTGTCCTCCTCGCCGCTGGAATAACCGGATGCCAGCCAGAAGTTGTCGATGAGAATATCTTCCTTCTCGTGCTTGTCGATGACGCGATAGATCTCCTGGTCGCAGTCCTTCTCCAGCTCCGCGTAGTACATGGTCGAGGCGCAGTAGCCCAGCGACTGCTTGGTGGGCAGCGCGCTGCGGCC
>JBJEYK010000257.1:0-1065 GCA_051886775.1 Candidatus Ventricola sp.
AGAATTATTGTGAAAGCATCAGGATTTCCTCTTGCAGTTTCATAATGAAACGGGTAAAATGTGATCGTTTTGAATCCGGCGCTGCCGCGCAGACCGGAAAACCAAAATACCGGGAGTGTCGCATATGACAAAGAAACGTACGATTGATCCTGCCATGATCGATACCGTCGCCCAGAACATGTTTCACATCCTGCCGCTGATCAAAAAGCGCCTGCTCCACATGGATCTTGTCCAGCGCGAGCACGGCACGCCGCTGAGCCATGTGCAGGTGCTGGCCATGCTTCAGGATGCCGGCACCATGTCCGTCTCCGAGATTTCCCGCCGCCTGGGCATCGCCAAGCCCAACATCACCCCGCTGGTCGACCGGCTGTTCGAGGCCGGCTATGTGGATCGCCAGCACGACGAGAACGACCGCCGCGTGGTCAACATCGTGCTGCTGCCCGCCGGCGAGGAAAAGCTTGCCGCCATCCGCGCGACCATCGCCCGCCAGATTCAGGTGCAGGCGGAGGGGCTGTCCGTCTCCGAATTCCGTGAGCTGAATGATTCGCTGGCGAATGTCGTGCGCATTCTCTCCTCTCTGTAATACGAATCGCAGCCTTCATTTCATCCCATCCACACAAATCATCCACGCGAAAAGCGCGGCAGGAATTCCTGCCGCGTTGTTTTATTTGCCCGCCGCTCCGGTTGACGGGAGCGGCAGGCATGATGGGATTACACGCCCTGCGCGCAGTTCTTGCCGGCGATGTAGCCGTAGTAGACGCACAGCGAATGGCTGATGCCGCGGAAGCAGATCGGATACTCGACCGCGTAGCGGCTGCCCTGCACGTTGCCGCAGACATACAGGCCCGGGATCTGGTCGCGGGTCGGGTTCTCGGCCGTGCCGGTGAAGGTGTGGCAGTTCTCGTCGGACTCCAGGCCGCCGACGCACACGAGCATCGCCGTGGTGCTCCAGGTGCAGGCGTAGAACGGGCCGTTCTCCAGCGGGAACATGCGGCTGGCGTCCTTGCCGAAGTCGGCGTCATAGCCCTCGCGGCAGAGCTGGTTGTAGCGCTCCACGCTCGCGCG
>JBJEYK010000257.1:1165-3962 GCA_051886775.1 Candidatus Ventricola sp.
TCGTCCTTGAGCAGCTTGGTGGCGAAGCAGCCGAAGAAGGTCTGCGCGCCCAGCTCGATGGCCTTATTGAGGTTCGCCTCCACGACGAAGCCCTGCTGATCCTTGCGGCTGGAGCGGAACTCCATCGAGGACGGGAAGGTCGGGAACTCCTCGTTGCGGTAATCGTAGTGCTCCGGCTGCGGCCAGGCCAGCGGCACCAGGATGCCCTTGTCAAACTGCTCCTGCGTGACCGCCTCGCGGGTGGAATCGCAGATGGTCAGCTCGGGATACGCGCCGATGAACCAGTCGATCGCCTCCCAGGCGTGGTCGGCCCAGCGCTTGATAATGGCGCGCTTGTTGCGGTAGGTGCACTCACGCATCAGGCGGTTGACGACGACATCGGTGTCCACGATGCCGGTGCGGCCCCAGCGCTCGTTGAGCGGGCCATTGAGCACGGCGTACTCGCCGGAGCGGCAGTTGAACGAGGCGCACTTCTCGATGACAGCGACGCGCGCCCCCTCCTCGGCAGCCGCGCGCGCGGCGCACACGCCGGACAGACCCGCGCCCACGACGACCACATCCACATCGACGACCTCATCGACCGCCGGGGTCTCCGGCTCCTGGCCAAGCCAGTCGCCCTCCTCCGCCGCAGCGCCCTCCACGACCGGGGCGACCTCCACCGTCTCGCCCTTCGCCTGGGCGATACAGGCCTTCGCGGCCTCGGTCACGGCCTGGCTGGTCACGGTCACGCCGGACACAGCGTCGATCTCCGCGCTCTGCGCGGCCAGGATGCGCTCGGCAAACTCGCCGCCCTTCTCCAGGCCATAGCCGGTGGTCTCCTTGGACGTATCCACCACGACGTTGGTGATCGCGTTCGCGTCAAAGGTCATGGTCACAGTCACATCGCCCATGCCGGTGGCCGTCGCGGAATAGGTGCCCGGGGTGTAGATGCCCTTCTCCTCCGCCAGGGCCGGGATGCCCATGCCGGCGGCGGCCAGGCCGAGGGCGCTGAATGCAGTGCCCTTGAGGAAATCGCGGCGATTGATGTTCTTGCTCATCAGCTTTGCCTCCTGTCAGGTTGTGAAATGATTGTCCTGCGCGCCGCCTTCTTGTGCGATCGCGCGGATTCATGTCTGTGTGCATTATAATACCGTCACCGGGTGATGGGTCAATCACACTTTGACGAACGGCAAAAGCTGTGATATACTGTGAAAAAATTGCCGAACCGGCCAATCGGGTCAAGCAAGTCGTCACCAGGTGACGGGTTTGGAGGGATACATTGAAAATCAAGGCCACGGACATGGAGCGCATCTTCGGCATGTCGCAAAACGGCATCCGGCTCTACGAAAAGCATGGCATCCTCCGGCTGGCTCGCCGCTCAGGCAGCAGCTACCGCCAGTACGGCCCGGAGGAAATGCAGGCGATGGGCTGCGGCGTGCAGCTGCGCCGATACGGCTTCACCATGCAGGAGACAGGCGAGCTGCTCGGCGGCGCGGACGAGGCCGCCCAGCTGCGCGCGCTGGAGGGCCGGGAGGCTGCCGTCTCCCGCGAGATCGAGCATCTGCTGCGCGTGCGCAAGAGTCTACTCACACAGGCCCGGCGTATCCGCCAGGCGGAAGCGCTGATGGACAGCTGCGTGCTGGAGGAAAAGCCCGCCATGTACTTCCTGGGAACGCTGCGCGGCAGCGAGCCTGCGGACGGGCGGATGATCGACACCCTCTCACAGTGGGTGGAGCGGTACACGCCTCATCTGTCTGCCGCGCTGCTGCTGGACGGCCCCTACCTGACCCGCCGGGACTACCGCCAGCCGCCGATGCAGGGCGTCGCCGTCGATGCGGAAATCGCGCTGGAGCTGGGGCTGCACGCCAGCGGGCAGGTGCTCTATCTGCCGCCCAAGCCCTGCGTGGTAACGGCGGTGCGCTTCGCCGCCGGCGACAGCCTGGAGCCGACCCTCGACCGCGTGCGCCGCTACGCGCAGGAGAACGGGCTTTTCCTCCACGCCGGCGGGCTGATCCGCCAGGTGCAGTGCGTGCGCCGCAGGGAGCAAATGGTGCAGACCGGGCTTTTGTACGCCCCGCTGGACGGCGACGAGCGCCAGTTCGGCGGGATGCGGTGAGCGCCATACCCATAGCACACCCCGGACAGTGGCCGGCACTGTCCGGGGTGTGCTGGTATTGTCCTTGTTAGCCCGCGGCCTTTTCCCCTGCCGGCTGCTTGGCCTCGCGAGGCCTGTCCTTCCAGGGGTGGTAGGTGGGCACGACCTCGGCAATCGCTTCCACGGCGCGCTCGTCGTTCTTGTCGACGACCTCCTCCAGCGTCTCCATCATCCGCTCGAACTGGGCGTCGTCCACCTTGTCCACATTCGCCACGAAGATCTTGCGGTGCGCGGTGCGGATCATCTTGTCGCGCTCGGAGTCCATGAGCAGCTCCTCGTAGAGCTTTTCGCCCGGGCGCAGGCCGATGATCTTGATGGGCATGTCCACGTTCGGCTCGTAGCCGTAGGCGCGGATGAGCTTCTGCGCCAGATCCATGATGCGCACCGGCTCGCCCATGTCCAGCACGAAGATCGAGCCGGACCGCGCGATGCCGCCCGCCTGCAGCACCAGCTGCGCCGCCTCGGGGATGGTCATGAAGTAGCGGGTGATGTCCGGGTGGGTGACCGTCACCGGGCCGCCCTTGCGGATCTGCGCCTCCATCAGCGGGATGACGCTGCCGTGGCTGCCCAGCACGTTGCCAAAGCGCACGGCCATGCACTTCATGTCGGTCTTCTCGCCGTAGCGCTGGATGAGCATCTCCGTAATGCGCTTGGTCGCGCCCA
>JBJEYK010000258.1:0-3931 GCA_051886775.1 Candidatus Ventricola sp.
GCCCCGCACATCACCGAGGAGATGTGGGAGGCCTGCGGCTTCGGCGCGCCGGTTTACACGCAGAGCTGGCCGGCCTACGACGAGAACAAGCTCGTCGCGGACGAGGTCGAGATCGCCGTGCAGATCAGGGGCAAGGTGCGCGCGCGCATCATGGTGCCGGCCAGCCTTGGCAAGGACGACGGCGAGAAGCTGCTGGAGAACGAGACGGTGAAGAAGCTCGTGGGCGACGCGCCGGTCAGGAAGCTGATCTTTGTGCCGGGCCGCCTGCTCAACATCGTGTGCTGATTTGTATCCTCCCCAAAATGATTTTCGGGCAGAGAGCCGAGGCTCTCTGCCCGATTATGCTTTTTTCAGGCGCAACGCAGGATCGCAGGAGGAAGGCCGCTCACTGCCTGGGCCATTCGATCCAGATCGGGGAGCTGGTCAGGTGAAGCAGGTTCCATTTGCAAAAGCCCACCTGCAGCTTGATCCAGTCCTTTTCGCCCTTCAGCGCCGGGCGGCTCAGCGTCACCCTGCACTGATTGTAGGTGATTTTCTCGACTGTGCAGTCCTTCACACGCCTGCCGTCGACATAGAAGCTGTTGACCCGGAGCATGTTGCTGCCCTTGGCCAGCAGGACAACCTGGTCGGACGATTCGCCCTCCAGGATCTCCGCCTCGGTCAGGTATATGCCGTAGGTATCGCGCACGCCCGCAGAAAAGAGCAGCGCAAGCACGATCAGCAGCACCAGCACCTGCGGGACGCCGGTGTGCAGTATTCTGCGTATCATGGATTCACCCCGTATTTCTCGCCGTACAGGCGATCGTAGTGCAGCAGCAGCAGGCTGTCGTTTTCCTCGGCATAGCGCTGCGGATCCGTGATCCATTCGCCGTCCTGCTCGATGAGTCCATCGAACAGGGTGAGGTTCACTGCGTCCTCAGAGCTGAGGTAGTTGAAATATGGATCGCAGTCCATGCCAAGCAGGCGCAGCACATAGGCGCCCAGCCGATAGGAGCTGATATTCTCCGGCAGACACGAGGTGTCCAGGCCGAAGTTGCTGTAAATCAGCAGCGGGGTGGTGTAGATGTGCCGCATCTGGCTCTCCTGCCCGGCGGGCATCGTCTTGCCGAACTGGCTGATGGACGGCGCGTGGTCGCCCCACATGACGATCACCATCGGCTCCTCCTGCGCGTCGAAGTACGCGATCAGCCGGCGGAGCGCTTCGTCGCTGAGCTTGAGCATATTGGCGTAGTTCTGCGCGCTGTGAAGCTGCTTGTCCGGCAGGTCCTCCTCGACGCGAACCTGCGAAAAATCGCTCTCGAAATCGTAGCCGCCATGGTTCTGATACGTCACCGCGTGGCAGAACCACGGCTGGCCCTCGGGCCGGCACTCGTACGTCTTGATCAGCTGATCGACCATGTACTCGTCCGAGGGATAGCGGAAGACATTTTCCGGCACGGGATCCAGGTCGGCACGGAACAGCGCGCTGTCAAAGCCCAGCTTATCATAGGCGCTGCTTCTGGAATAGAAGTTCCTGGAGCCTGGGTGCAGGGCCTGGGCGTAATAGCCGTAGGATTTGAGCACGGAGACGACGGAGAGCATGCCGCTTTGTATCACGCCGCCGGGCGCCGTAAAGGACAGACCGCCCGAATCCTGGATGCGGTAGCCCGTGAGCGGCTCGTACTCCGAGGAGACGGTGCCGCCGCCATACACGGAGGACAGGAAGCTGCCGCCCCAGTGCTCCGCTTGAAGCTGCTTGAAATAGGCGAGGGGATCCTCGGACAGTGCCAGCGTCTGGGAAAGGTCGTACAGCGATTCGCTCATCAGGAACAGGACGTTCGGCTTCAGCTGGGGCTCGGCGCTCTCGGACGCGTGGCCATCCAGCGCGGCAGCAACCCGCTCAGGAGAATAGTCCTTCGGACGGGTGACGGCGTTGGTGCCCGATATCTGAACACGGTTGATGAAGGCGATCAGAAAACCGCGCATGCGGTAATCGTCATCGACGATGCACACCCTTGCTTCAGGCTCCAGCGCCATGAGCGGGCTGCCGACGGCGAAGAATATGCACCCCGTCAGGGCGGCTGCCGAGGCCAGCAGGCTGATCACCCGTGGGAGGGGCCTTTCCCGCAGCACCCGGATGCCGACGAACAGCAGGGGAATGCCCACGAGCATCACCGCGATGCCCAGGAGCATGAGTGGTGTTGCGCTCACGCTGCCGCCGATCATGTTGCCCGCCACGCCCAGCGCCTCGCCGGCCAGGGCGAGATCCGAGGGCTGAAACGGCTCCCCGCGCAGCTGCATCTTGAAATACTCGACCACGCTCAGGCAGAGGAAGAACGCGTTGTTCAGCGCCAGCGCGGCAGCCATGCGGCCCAGAAGAAAGAGCAGCACGGCGGACAGCGAAAGGATCAGCGCCGTGCCGCAGACGGCGTATTTCGTGCGCTCGAGCACGAAGATCATGGCCCTGCTGAGGGAATTGGAACCGATCGCCTCCATGAAGATCAGCATACACAGCGCGTTGAGCACCAGCGCCAGCGCGAGGCACACGCCGCGCAGCAGCGTCGCGCTGCGCGCAGGACGCGCTTTGGCACAATCAGAGCGTCGCATTCTCGCAGTTTTCCTCCTACAAGGTAAAATCAAGGCTTTTGCCGGCCATCCGGCAGGCATATGGTTGATTATATCAAATCAATAGGTGAATTGCAAGCCGCGGGAGGGAGCGCCTCCCGGACGAGCAGCCTCGTCTTTTGCTCGGAAATGGTTGACAAATTGTCAGAATCATAGTATGATATGAGGGGTAAGAAACGGGGAAATATGTGGAATGCGGGAGAATTTTCCTGCAAATCAGATGACAAAAAGTTGAATTTGGAGGACGCATATGATCGTCATATTGAAGCCGCAGGCGGCGCAGGAGGCTGTTTCCGGCCTCATGGAGCAGATCCGCGCGCAGGGCGTGGAGATCCATTACAGCCAGGGCACGCAGGAAACCATCCTCGGCCTGGTCGGCGATACCACCCATGTGGATGAGGACTGGCTGCGCGCCAGCGACATCGTCGCGGACGTGCGCCGCGTGTCGGAGCCGTTCAAGCTGGCCAATCGCCGCTTCCACCCGTCGGATACTGTGCTCGATGTCGCCGGCAGGAAAATCGGCGAGGGCGCGTTCGCCGTGATGGCAGGCCCCTGCTCGGTGGAGAGCGAGGCGCAGCTGCTGGAGGTCGCCCGGGCGGTGAAGGCCAGCGGCGCGACCTGCCTGCGCGGCGGCGCGTTCAAGCCCAGAACGTCGCCCTACTCCTTCCAGGGGCTGGAGGGCGAGGGGCTGGCGCTGCTGCGCGAGGCGCGCCGCGTGACCGGCCTGCCCATCGTCACCGAGATCATGAGCGAGACGCAGCTGGACGACTTCGCGGACGTGGACATCATCCAGGTCGGCGCGCGCAACATGCAGAACTTCCGCCTGCTCAAGGCGCTGGGGCACAGCGACAAGCCCATCCTGCTCAAGCGCGGCTTGTCCTCGACCATCGAGGAGCTGCTCATGAGCGCGGAGTACATCCTCTCCGGCGGCAACGGCAACGTGATCCTCTGCGAACGCGGCATCCGCACGTTCGAGAAGATGATCCGCAACAACCTGGACATCTCCGCCGTGCCGATCATCAAGCAGAAGTCCCATCTGCCGGTGATCATCGATCCCTCGCATGCGGCGGGCATCGCCTGGATGGTGGAGCCGCTTGCGCGCACGGCCATCGCCGCCGGGGCCGACGGCCTGATGATCGAGGTGCATAACGATCCCGCGCATGCCCTGTGCGACGGCGCGCAGAGCCTCAATCCCCAGCAGTTCGACCACCTGATGCGGGATGTGAAGCGCCGCGCGGCATTTGAGGGAAAGGCGCTGCAGTAAAGGATAGCGGGCTTTAGCGGCGGAACAAGCGCGAAGCGAAAAAGGGTCAAGGGGCAATGCCCC
>JBJEYK010000259.1:0-3919 GCA_051886775.1 Candidatus Ventricola sp.
ACTGGCTGCCCGCGGAATCCATCGCGCTGGAGCGCGCCATGGAGAGCACGCCGCGCGTGTGGGAGAGGTCGTTCTTCACGCCGTTGTTGGTGAACTCGCCGCGGATGGCGTAGCCCGGGCCGCCGGTGCCGTCGCCCTTGGGGTCGCCGCCCTGAATCATGAAGCCCGGGATCACGCGGTGGAAGACCAGCCCGTCGTAGAAGCCGCCGTTGGCCAGCGCGATGAAGTTGCCCACGGTCTCCGGCGTCACATCCGGATACAGCTCGCCGTAGATCAGGGAGCCGTCGTTCATCGCGATGGTGAAGGTCGGCAGCTTTTCGGCGACCTCGCAGGCCGTCGCCAGCGTGGCGTTGTCCACGGCCAGCGCGTCGTCCGGCTCCATGTTCTCCATCGCAGTGACGTTCACATAGCCCTTGAAGGCCGTGCCCGGCACCGCCACGAAGGCATACGTCTCGCCGTCGATGCCGATGCGGCCCAGGATGTCCAGCGACGCGCCGGCAGCCAGCGTGGCCACAGCGTCTCCCGCAGGCATATCGGTCAGCTGCGTCTCAGCCTTCACCCTGCCGTAGGCGACGGTCGCCTCCACCGTCTCGGAGACGTAGATGTGATACAGCGGGCTGAGATCGCCCACCTCGGTCCCCGCGTCGGTGATCATCTGGTCGATGTACGCGCTGTACGCCTCGTTCTTCTTGTTCTCCAGCGCCTCCTCGGTCTCGGCGTCCTTGCGGCTGTCAAAGTCCGCCGCGCCGGGCGTGAAGTCGCTCGTATAGCGCACGATGAAGTAGCCATAGCCGGTGACGACCACGTCGGACACGTCGCCGATCTTCTCCAGCGCCATCGCGCCCTGCTTGAACTCGTCGCCATACAGCTCGGTGTCGGCGGAAACCGGATACCCGGCCTCCATCTGCTCAGCGGTGGAGCTGTCCTCGTTGTAGGCCGCCATCATCGCGGCAAAGTCCTCGCCCGCGCGGATTCTGGCCAGGACGGCGTTGGCCTTGGCCAGGCCGGTCAGCTCGTCCGGATTGGCGGCCTCGGCAGGCGTGGCCTCAGCAGGCGTCGCCTCGGCAGGCGTCGCCTCGCCCGGCGTGGCCTCGTCCACGGTCAGCTCGTCGTCCTCCAGGGCGATGTAGATGCACTGCATCAGGCGGACGTTTTCGGGGGTGTAGAGGATATCCGCGCCGTTGAGATAGTCGTTGATGAAGGAATCCACGTCGGCGTAGGTCTCCTTCTGTTCGGCAACCTTCGCGTCGAACGCCGCGCGAACCTCCTCGTCCGTCACCGTCACGCCGTCGGTGCCCAGGGCGTAGAGGTGGGTGAGCACCTCGTTGAGCTTGAGCGTTTCAAAGAGCGTCTCGATGGTGTAGCCGCTGGCGGCCATCTCCTCCTCGACGATCCGGGTCAGCTCCTCGCCCTCGTAGCCGTAGTAGCTCAGGTAGGTCTCGTAGTACTCGCGCATGCTGTCCATCGCGTTCTGCGCCTCGCCGCGCAGCTCCTCGGCGCGCTCCTCGGTGAGCACATAGCCGGTGTCCGCCGCGTGGCGCTCGGCCACGCGCTGGCTCAGCAGCATCTGCACGGCCTCCTGTGCGACATCGGCCTGCAGCTCGGTGTCATACTCGTCCAGCTGATAGCCATACTGGGCGTAATAGCTGATGTAGCTCTGCAGCAGGGAATCGAAATCCGCCTGCGCCTCGGAGCGCAGCACCTGCACCTCGCCATTGTAGGCGCTGGCCAGCACGGCGTCCTCGGTGTCCGCGCCGTCCACGTCCTCGCCCAGCACCTGCGCGGCGACCAGCACCTCGTCCTCGCTGAGCGCAATCTTCGCCTCAGCCTCCGCGCCGCCAATCTCCTCGGCAGTCGGGGCCTCAGTCGGCTCGGCGGTCGGGGCCTCGGTCGGCTCGGCGGTCGGGGCCTCGGTCGGCTCGGCAGTCGGGGCCTCGGTCGGCTCAACCGTCGCGACAGCCGTCGGCTCGGCGGTCGGGGCTGTGGTAACCGCCGGAGCCTGCGCATCCTTCTTGTCCCCGCAGGCGGCCAGCAGCAGCAGCGCCAGCGCCAGCATCAGGGCAAGTATCGTCTTCTTCATGAATGATCCCTCCAAAAAAACACGCGAGTGCAATTTCGTCTTATTATACGCGCCGGTTCACAAAAAAGCAATCGTTTCCCGAAACTGCCATCAAGGCTTCACAGCCGCGTCACAATTCCCGGACAAACGCGCGAATGCGCCTCAGCGCCTCGTTGAGGTTCTCGATGCTGGTGGCATAGGAGCAGCGGATGTGCCCCTCGCCGCACGCGCCGAAGGCGGTGCCGGGCACACAGGCCACCTGCTGCGTTTGCAGCAGGCGCGTGCAGAACTGCTCGCTGCTAAGGCCCGTCGCGGCGATGGACGGGAAGACGTAGAACGCGCCGCGCGGCTCAAAGCAGGTAAGGCCCATGTCATTCAGGCTGTCCACCATCAGGCGGCGGCGGCGGTCGTAGGAGCGCACCATCGTGCGCACATCCTCAAAGCCCGTCTCGAACGCGCGGCCCAGCGCGCGGTCCGCCGCGACCTGGCCCTGCATCGACGCGCAGAGCATCGTGTACTGGTGAATTTTAAACATCGGCGAGAGCAGCTCGCGCGGAGCGCAGGCGTAGCCCACGCGCCAGCCCGTCATGGCGAACGCCTTGGAAAAGCCGTTGAGCGTGATCGTCCGTTCACGCATGCCGGGGATGGAGGCAAAGGCTGTGTGCTCGTGCCCGCCGTAGACCAGCTCGGAGTAGATCTCGTCAGAAATCACCACGATATCGGTGTCCTCCAGCACGCGCGCGATCTCCGCAAGCTGCTCGCGGGTCATCACGCCGCCGGTGGGGTTGTTGGGATAGGGCAGGATGAGCGCCTTCGTGCGCGCGGTGATCGCGGCGCGCAGGGCGTCTGGCGTGAGGGCGAAGCAGTCCTCCGCGCGCGTGCGCACGGGGCGCGCCTCGCCGCCGGCGAAGGTGACGCACGGCGCGTAGCTGACGTAGCTCGGCTCGGGGATGAGCACCTCGTCGCCCGGGCAGACCAGCGCGCGCAGCGCGATGTCGATGCCCTCGCTCGCGCCGACGGTGACGAGTACCTCGTCCTTCGGGCTGTAGGTCACGCGATAGCGCATGCGCAGGTACGCGGCGATCTTCTCGCGCAGGCTTTCCAGGCCCCAGTTGGAGGTGTACTGCGTCTGCCCGTCCTCGATGGACTGGATGGCCGCGTCGCGGATGGCCCAGGGCGTCACAAAGTCCGGCTCGCCCACGCCCAGGGAAATCGCGCCGGGCATCTGGCGCACGATGTCAAAGAACTTGCGGATGCCGCTGGGCGGCACGTCCGCCACGCGCCTGTTGACGATGCGATCGTACTGCATCAGGGCATCACCGCCTGACGCCTGTCGCCCTGGCCGCCGCTGAAGACCATGCCGCCATACTTGTACGTCTTGAGCATGAAGTGCGTGCTCGTGCCGGTGACGCCCTCGATGACCGACAGGCGGCTGTGCACGAACTGCGCCAGCTCCTTGAGGGTCGCGGCCTCGCAGAGCACCATGAGGTCGTAGGCGCCGCTCATCAGGTAGAGCGACTTGACCTCGTCGTACTGCATGATGCGCTGGGCGATGGCGTCAAAGCCCTTTTCGCGCTGGGGCACGACGTTCACCTCGATGACCGCCTGCACGAACTCGCGCTCGGTCTGCTCCCAGTTGATCAGCGCCTGATAGCCCACCAGCACGCCCGCGCGGCGAAGCCCCTCGATGGCGGTGTTCACCTGCTGCTCGTCCGTACCGGTCATGACCGCGATCTCGCGCGGGGTGACGCGGGCGTCCTCGCACAGGATCTCCAGAATGTGCATATCCAGCGTGGAAAACATGGCGTTCTCTCCTTTTTCTGTCGGAGCCAGGCTCCGTTTGCTGCGAATAGGCCCATT
>JBJEYK010000260.1:0-18690 GCA_051886775.1 Candidatus Ventricola sp.
TGCGATAGCAGACTTGCATCGACAGCTTGTCGACAATCCTTTGTCGACAAGCTGACAGCCTGGCGAGGCTGTCTCTCCTCGCCAGGCTGCGCTGTATGCTTGCGTTCTCTCTGCGTTATTGCGCCTGCGCCGCGTTCCAGCCTGCGATGCGGCCAAAGACCACGCAGTCGGTCAGCGCGTTGCCGCCGACACGGTTGGCGCCATGCAGGCCGCCGGTGACCTCGCCTGCGGCGTACAGCCCGTCGATCACGCTGCCGTCCTCGCGCAGCACCTGCGCATCGGTGTTGATCCGCAGGCCGCCCATGCTGTGATGCAGCGTCGGCGAGAGCGGCACGCAGTAGAACGGCGCTTTAGCGATAGGCAGCTCCACCTCATCCTTGTGGAAATCCACATCCTCGCCCGCGGCGACCAGCTCGTTGTAGCGCGCGATGGTCGCCTTCAGGCCCTCGGCGTCCAGCCCGGCCTGCTCCGCGAGAGAATCGAGCGTATCCGCCTCGTAAATGTAGCCCTTGCTCTTGAGGTTTTCCAGATCGGAGAGCGTCTTCACGCCCGCGTAGAAGCCGCCCTCGCTGTCAAAGATCGAGAACATGACCTGATTGGTCTGCGCAATGGTCGCATCGGAGATTTCATCCCGGCGACCGCTCTCCTCGACGAAGCGCTTGCCCTCCCGGTTGACATACACCGAATTCTTGATGACGCCGGCGAAATGGCTCTGCAGGCCGCCGGTCACGGGGTTGCCGTGCGGGTGAATCTGGATATACTCCATGCCCGTCAGGCCCGCGCCCACGGACAGGCCCAGCCTGATGCCGTCGCCAGTGGACGTCGGCGCATTCGAGGTCGGCAGATCCTTCAGGCCGTTGTACTGCTCCACCATTTCGGCGCTCGCGCAGTAGCCTCCCGTCGCCAGAATCACGCCGCAGTCGGCCTTGAGCATGTAGACCTGGCCATTGTGCGTATCGACCGCTTGAACGCCGGTCACGCGGCCAGCCTCGTCGGTGATCAGCGCCTCAGCCCGGCAGTTCACCAGCACCTCGCCGCCCTTTTCGGAAACGGTCTTCTCCAGCGGCGCGATAAAGCCGTTGTAGGCCACCTTGTCCTTCTCATCCATGCTGCGGGGCCAGAGGCCGCCGATGGTCTGATAGACCTGCTCCGTCCACTGCGTGCCGTGATCGGAGAGCCAGTGGCGGGCATCCAGCGCGTTCGCGCAGAGCACACGCACCAGCTCGGGATCGGCCTTGTTGTCGCCTGCGTCGAGCGTATTCTGCATGAACAGCTCCACGCTGTCCTCCACGCCGATGGCGCTCTGGCGCTCCGGATCAGGCGCGTTGAGCGTGCCGCCCGCGCGGGCGGTGTTGCCGCCGATATACTCGTTCTTCTCAATGATGATGACGCTCGCGCCGCACTCGACGGCCTCCGCAGCCGCGGCAAAGCCCGCGCCGCCCGCGCCGACAATCACGATATCCGCGCTCTTCTCGATGGGCGCGTCGTTCTTCTCGGGATAGACGATGGGGCGCTCCTCCAGGACGCTGAGGGAAATTCCCGTCTGCGCCGCACAGTCGGTCAGCGCCGCGATCAGCGCGCCCGAGGTCACCGTCGCGCCGCTGACGCTGTCCACCGCCAGCGACTGATTGTCCAGAACCTCACGGGTGATGATCTCGATCGCCGCGGTACCGATGCCGTTGGATTCGACGCTCTCCACAGCCAGATCAGTGATGGCGTCCTCATCGACGGTCATCGTCACCGTCAGGGCGCCGTTGTGCCCCGTCCGCGTCGCCGTGTACACGCCCGGGCTGAATGTTGGGACAAGCTGCGCCTGCGCGCCGCTCGCCTGCTCCATGGCCTTGGCGACGGCGGTCTTCAGCGCATCCGATGAAACCGTCGCGCCGGCGACGGCATCCACCTGAGCGCTCTGCGTCTCAAGCATCCGGCCAATCAGCGCTTCAAACGCCTTGTCGCCCAGACCCGGCGTCTCCTGATGCTCTGTGACGTTGATGGTGCTCATCGCGTCGTCCGTGAACGTGACCTCGACGTGCACCTCGCCGTTGTTGCCGCGCGCGCTGGCGGCGTAAACGCCCGGGGTGTAGGCGGCCTGCGCCGTGGCCGTAAACGCGCACAGCATCGCAGCAACCGCAGCGATTGTCCTTATCCTTCGCATGACAAAAACCTCCCAAAGTGTCTTTGATCAACTCCATTGTACACGGCATATTTCCGGAAATCCAATCGAAAGTCGCTCGGGAATCATAGACAGATTGAATGATTTCCGTTACAATAGAGGCAATCACACACGCTCAGGAGGTCGGCTGCTCCGTGAACCTGAACCATCTCATCTACTTCAACACGCTCGCCGTCACGCAGCACTACGCCCGGGCTGCCGCGGAGCTGTACATCAGCCAGCCGAGCCTGAGCCATGCCATCGCGGCGCTGGAGCAGGAGCTTCACGTCCGCCTGTTCGAGCGCAGCGGACGCGGCGTCCGCCTGACGGCGGAGGGCCGGCTCTTTGCCGAATATGTGCGCGAGGCGCTTTCCACGCTGGATGCGGGCATCGCCGCGCTGGCCGATCTGAACGACCTGCGCCTGGGATCGATCATCACCCTCTCGTCCGACTACATCCCGCAGCTCGTCGCCCGGTGCGCGCAGCGCCTGCCCAGCCTTCGTCTGCATCTGTTTACCGGCCCCAGCCAGTCGCTGCTCGACAGCGTGGAGGGCGGCTTCTACCACGCGGCCATCTGCTCCCGGCTTCCCGGGTACAAATCGCTCACCTTCATTCCGCTGCTTTCGCAGCCCTGGCTGCTGCTTGCGCCGCAGGATCATCCGCTGCGCCGTCTGGATCGCCCGGCGACGCTGGCCGACGTCGCCGCATGGCCGCTGATCACCTACCGCGCAGGCAACCCCGTCCGCGCGCTGATCGACGACGCCTTTGCCGCCGCCTCGCTGCGTCCGTCCATTGTCTACGAGCTGGACGATGAAACTGCCATTGGCGGGATGGTCTCCGGCGGGATGGGCGTCGCCATTGTGCTGGATACCTGTCTGCTCAGGTCCTGCACGCTCACGCCCGTGCCGGCGGAGCTTTCCATGCCGGAGCGCGTGGTCTGCCTCGCCTACCGGCACGGCGGGCCATGCTCCCCGGCGCTGCGCAGCTTCCTGGACTGGATGGCGGAGGACACGCCGCTCATGCCCCCAGCTTGTCCATGCGATCCAGCAGGCGCTCCATGACCTTGACCGTCAGGTGAAGCATGTCCTCGCGGGCGAGCGCGCCGTCGCGCAGGGTGAGCGTCACCGGCAGCGCGGCGCTGAGGGTCAGGCGCTTGTCAAAGCCCTGCAGGGCGCGGAAGAGCCTTTCGCCGTCCACCTGCGCATTGGCGGCAAAGCGCATGTCCATGCGTCCCTCGGTCTGGATGACGCGCTCGATGCCCAGGCGCATGCACAGCGCCTTGAGGTATGCCACAGCCACCAGGTTGGCCACGCACTGCGGCTCGTCGCCGAAGCGGTCGATCAGCTCGTCCTCCATGTCGTCGCGCTGCTCCGCCGTGCGGATGGACGCGATGCGCTTATAGACCTCCAGCCGCTGCCGGTCGCCGGAGACGTAGTCCGCAGGCAGGTAGGCGTTGACGTGTACGTCCATGCGCGTCTCCAGATCGCGGTCGGCGCGCGGCGTCTCGCCCTGCGCCTCGAGCACGGCCTCCTCCAGCAGCTTGCAGTACAGGTCGTAGCCGATGTTGGCCAGATGGCCGCTCTGCTGCGGGCCGAGCAGGTTGCCCGCGCCGCGCAGCTCGAGGTCGCGCATGGCGATGCGGAAGCCCGAGCCGAACTCCGTGAACTCGCGGATGGCGTCAAGGCGCTTCTGCGCCGTCTCGGAGAGCACCTTGCCCGGGCGCACGGTGAAGTAGGCGTAGGCCAGGCGGTTGCTGCGGCCCACGCGGCCGCGCGTCTGATACAGCTGCGAGAGGCCGAAGTGATCCGCGTCGTAGATGATCAGCGTGTTGGCCATCGGGATATCCAGGCCGGACTCGATGATCGTCGTGCACAGCAGCACGTCGTACTTCTGCTGGCTGAAGTCCAGCATCACGTCCTCCAGCGCGTTCTCGCGCATCTGGCCGTGGGCGATGGCGATGCGCGCCTCGGGCACAAGCTTTTGCAGCTGGCGGTAGCACAGGTCGATGGAGCCGACCCGGTTGTACAGGAAGAACACCTGGCCGCCGCGCCCCAGCTCGCGCAGGATCGCATCGCGGATGACGCTGTCCTGATACTCCATCACATACGTCTGCACGGGATAGCGCGCCTGTGGCGGCGTCTCCAGCAGGCTCATGTCGCGGATGCCCACCATGGACATGTGCAGCGTACGCGGGATCGGCGTGGCGGACATGGTCAGCACGTCGACCGTCTTTTTCATGTTCTTGATGGTCTCCTTGTGGCCGACGCCGAAGCGCTGCTCCTCGTCGACGATCAGCAGGCCGAGATCCTTGAATCTGACCTCCTTGCCCAGCAGCTTGTGCGTGCCGACGACGATGTCGATCTCGCCGTCCTTCAGCCTGCGCAGCGTCTCCTTCTGCTCCTTGGGCGTGGAAAAGCGGCTGAGCACGTCCGCTTCGACCGGGAAGCCCTCGAACCGGCGCAGCAGCGTGTTGTAGTGCTGCTGGGCGAGGATCGTCGTCGGCGCGAGGATGGCCACCTGCTTGCCGTCCATCACGGCCTTGAACGCCGCGCGCAGGGCCACCTCCGTCTTGCCGTAGCCCACGTCGCCGCACAGCAGGCGATCCATGGGCTGCTCGCGCTCCATGTCGCGCTTGATCTCCTCGGTGGCCTGCAGCTGATCCGGCGTCTCCTCGTAGGGGAAATTCTCCTCAAACTCCTGCTGCCAGGGCGTGTCCTTGCCAAAGGCGTGGCCGCGGCTCTTCTGGCGCTGGGCGTAGAGCTGCACCAGGTCGAACGCCAGCTCCTTGAGGCTCTCGCGCACCTTGGTCTTCTGCTTTTCCCAGTCCTTGCCGCCCAGGCGCGAGAGCTTGGGCGCGGCGCCCTCGCCGCCGCCGATGTACTTCTGGATGCGGTCGAGGTGATCCGCGGGGATGTACAGCTTGTCGCTGCCCTGATACTGCACCAGCAGGTAATCGCGCGAGGCGCCCTCGCTCGTCAGGCGCTTGGTGCCCTGATAGATGCCGATGCCGTGCGTCTCGTGCACGACGTAGTCGCCCACGTTCAGGTCGGAGAACGAGGCGATGCGGCTGCCCTTGCTCTCCTTCGCCTTTCTGGCCTTGCCCTTCGCGCCGAACACGTCGCCGCAGGCGAGCACGGCCACTTTGAGCTGCGGATACTGGAAGCCGCCGGAGAGCATCATCGGATAGATTCGGCACTCGCCCGCATCCGGCGCGCGCGTGCCCAGCTCGTCAAACTTCGCCGGAATGCCCTCGTCCTCAAAGCTCTGGCGCATGCGCTCGCCGCGCGCCGTGCCGCCGGAGAGCAGGATCACCCGCCAGCCGTCCGCCGTCCAGCGGCGCACATCGGCGCACATCTCGCGCGTGCTGCCGCCGTAGCCGCCCGCGCCCATGCCGCCCATCTCGCACAGGCAGGTGGGCCGCAGCGCCGCTACCGGACGCAGGATCGTGTTGAGCGCCAGCTGCGTATGCGCCTTGAGCGCCAGCAGCACCTCGTCCTTGTCCAGCATCAGCGCCGCCTGCTCGGGCAGCGCCTCGCCGCGCTCCAGCGCGCTGGAGAACGCCTGGCCGAACTCGCCGATGCGGCTATCCAGCCGGGACAGGAGCGCGTCCGGCTCGTCCAGCACGACAATCGGGCGGGCCATGTAGTCGACGATGGTCTCCGTGTCCGCGTAGAGCAGGTGGATGGCCTTCTCCAGCAGGCGGCTGCTCACGCCGCTCTCCAGCTGGGCAAGCGCCGCCTCGGTGCACTCCTGGAAGCGCTCCATCGTGCGGCTCTCCCGCGTGAAGACCTCGGCGACCTCGCCCTCCTCCAACGGCAGGTCGGACAGGGAGGCCTCCTCCGGGCCGTCCTTTTGCCGGGTCAGCGTGCGGCGCTGACGCGCCATCGCGGCGCGCAGCGATTCGATCATCGCCCGCGCGCCCTCCGGCGGGACAGGAGCCTCGCTGGCCGGCGGGATCACCGTCTCCTGCATGTTCTGGATGGAGCGCTGGCTCATCACGTCAAACTGGCGGATGGAGTCCAACTCGTCGTCAAAGAACTCCACGCGCACGGCGCTCAGGCTGTCCGCCGGATAGATGTCCACGATGCCGCCGCGCACGGAGAATTGCCCGCGGCCCTCGACCATGTGCTCCCGCGTGTAGCCGGCGGCCAGCAGCCGCGCGGCCAGCTCGTCCATCGCCCAGCGGTCGCCCACCCGCAGCGCCAGCGTGTGATAGCTGAACACGCTGCGCGGCATCAGGCGGTGCGCCAGCGCGTCTACCGGCGCGACGATGGCGCGCGCCTGCCCGGTGATCAGCCGGTGCAGCGTCTCGATGCGGCGGCAGGCCGTCTCGCGGCTGGCCGCGACCTCCTGATAGAACGTGATCTCCCGCGCGGGGAACTGGCTCACGCCGCCGCCCAGCAGCGCGGAAATGTCCTCCGTCGCCGCGGCTGCCGCACGCTCGCTGTCGCACAGGTACAAAAGCGGCCTGCCCGTGCGCTCGGACAGTGCGCAGGCCAGGTGCGCCTTCTGCGCGCCGGAAAGGCCCGACGCCGCGATCACCGCGCCAGGCTGCCCTACCTGCTCCAGCATCCGCGCAAACTGCGGGTGCTGCGCCATCAGGTCAAACAGAAAATGCGTCTGCATAGTATCCTCTCATGTCCCCGCGCTGTTCACTGCGGCGCGTTCGCCGTGCGCATCGCGCTGTCCCAGCCGTTCTTCACCCAGTCGGTCACCGTGTCCGCCGCGCGCAGGAAGGCGTCGAACTGAATCTGCCGCTCCTCCGCCGTCTGGTAGTGCGAGAGCACCCAATCGGCCAGCTCCCATCCCTCGGGCTTGCTGCCCACGCCCACGCGCAGCCGCGGGAAGTCCTGCCGCCCCAGCAGCCCAATGATCGAGCGCATGCCGTTGTGCGTGCCGGCGCTGCCGTCCCTGCGCAGGCGCAGCTTGCCCAGCGGCAGGTCGATGTCGTCAAAGATCACCAGCACGTTCTCCATCGGCGGCTTGTAGAAGCTCAAAAGCTCCGTCACGCACTGGCCGGACAGATTCATATACGTCTGCGGCTTGACCAGCAGCACCTTTTCCCCGCCGACAAAGCCCTCGCCGATCAGGCCGTGCATGGCCGAGCGGGTCAGCGGGATGCCCAGCTTCTCGCTGAGCACGTCGATCACGTCGAAGCCGACGTTGTGCCTGGTTCTCTGGTATTCCCTGCCCGGATTGCCCAGGCCGATCACGATATGCATGGCTGTATTCCTCCAAAAGCTGTGTAAACGGCACCGGCGGGAACGCCGCCAGGGGCGCTCCCGCTCAGATGCTTGGCAATGTTCGGTTTTCGCGTCATGCGCGGGCCTTCTCGGCGGCCTGCGCAAGCCAGGGCGCGGGCTTGATGATCGCCGTGCCGGTCGTCTCGTCCGTGCCCTCGATGACCAGCAGGGACTTGACGCCGTCCAGCCGCTTCTTGGCCGGCTCCTGCGTGGACATCAGCACGCACACACCCACCACCGTGACTGCGAACTCGCGCATCATGTCCACCATGCCGCGCGCCGTGCCGCCCGCGCGCATGAAATCGTCCACAATCAGCGCGCGCTGCCCCTCGCGCACCGCGCGCCGCGACAGGCTCATCGTCTCCACCCGGCCGCCGGAGCCGGACAGATAATTGATATTCACCGCCGGGCCTTCATAGACCTTGGAATCCCTGCGCACGATGACCATCGGCACGCCCAGCGCCTTGGCCGTCATCATGGCAATCGGGATGCCCTTGGTCTCCATCGTCAGCACGATGTCCGGCTCCGTGCGGTAGAAATGGGAGGCGATGATCATGCCCATGCGCTCCACGATGTCCGGCTGGGCCAGGATATCCGCCATGTACACAAAGCCGCCGGGCAGCACGCGGCCGGGAGCCGCCAGCGTCTGCGCCAGCTCCTTCACGGCGCGATAGGCATCCTCCGGGGCGAGCACCGGACGATAGCGCACGCCGCCGGCAGCGCCGGTGACGGTGTCCAGCTGGCCCAGGCGGAACTGGGCAAACACGCCGCGCAGGATGTCGATATCCTCGCTCAGGGTGGACTTCGCCGCGCCAAACATCTCGCAGAACGTGCCCAGGGTAAAGATCTTGTTCGGGGATTCCACCAGAATCCTTGTCATAGCGGCTAGGCGCTCGTTGCGGCGGATGCGGTCCATGCTCATTTCCTCCCATCGTGCAATTGGATCCAGCCGAATGTTCGGCTCACTTCCCTCTATTATAATTCACGAATCCGAAACCGTCCAGCCCTCTTTTGTCCATTTTCGTCCATTTCATTCGGATTTGAGCACCTTGGACAACGGCGCGCCCTTTTTTTCGATTTCCAATTGATTGTGTCCGCCGCTTTAGCGTATAATAGAGGGACACAGGATCACGGCGCGGCCGCGTTGCTGCGCACAAAGGAGGCACTTATGCCGCATATCAGGGACTACAAGGGCAGGCGCGTGCACATGATCGGCATCGGGGGCAGCTCCATGAGCGGCCTGGCCGGTATGCTCAAAAAGGCCGGGAGCATCGTCTCCGGCTCCGATTCCGCCGCCTCCTATGCCACCGACGCGCTCACGGCGCAGGGCATTCCCGTGTCCATCGGCCACCGCGCCCAGAACGTGCACGGCGCGGCGCTGATCGTCTATTCCGCCGCCATCGCTCAGGACAACCCCGAGCGCGCCGAGGCCGCGCGCCTGGGCATCCCGCAGATGGAGCGCGCCACGCTGCTGGGCCAGCTGATGGAGGGCTACCGCCACGCCATCAACGTCTGCGGCACGCACGGCAAGACCACCACCACCTCCATGATCGCCGAGGCGCTGCTCGACGCCGGGCTGGACCCGACCGTCCACATCGGCGGCCAGCTCGACGCCATCGGCGGCAGCACGCGCGTGGGCGGGCACGAGACGTTTGTGGTGGAGGCGTGCGAATTCCACGCCAGCTTCCTGCAATTCCACCCGTCCGTCGCCGTGGTGACCAATATCGAGGAGGATCACCTCGACTATTACAAGGATCTGGACGACATCTGCCGCGCGTTCGACCGCTTCTTCGCCCTGCTCCCGCCGGACGGCGCGTGCATCGGCAACGGCGATGATCCGCGCGTCGTGCGCGCACTCAAGCATCTGCCGGTCAAGACCGTCACCTTTGGCCTGGGCGGGCACTGCCAGTGGCGGCCTGAAAACCTCGCCTACGACGAGACGGGCTGCGCCGCATTCGACTTCGCCTTCGAGGGCAAGCCCGTCGCCCATACCCAGCTTCGCGTGCCCGGCGCGTTCAATGTGATGCACGCCCTGGCCACGATGGCCGCCTGCGTGGAGGTCGGCGCGCAGCCGGAGGTCGTTGCCCAGTCGCTGGCCGCCTTTACCGCGCCGCACCGCCGGTTTGAATTCACCGGCACCGTCTGCGGCGTGAAGCTCTACACCGACTACGGTCACAACCCTGCCGAAATGCAGAGCGCGCTGGAGAACGCCGTCCATCAGCCGCACCGCCGCCTGTTCGCCGTGATGCAGCCGCACACCTACTCCCGCGTGAAGACGCTGTTTGCCGACTATATCCACTGCTGTGATCTGGCCGACGAGATCCTGATCACCGACATCTTTGCCGCGCGCGAGAAGGATCCCGGCGACATTCACGCCACGATGCTGGTGGACGCCATCGCCGCCACCGGCAAGACCGTCCACTACACCCCCACGTTCGACGACGCGGAGCGCTGCCTGCGCGCTCGCTGGCAAAGCGGCGACCTGGTGATCACCATGAGCTGCGGCAACATTCACCTGCTCAACGCGCAGATCCAGAAGCACGGGGACAGCTGGGAAAAGTAAATCGACAGAAAACAGCAGGAGCCGCCGGTCGCGCAAACCGTCGGCTCCTGTGTATTGGACGCAATCATCTGAGCAGCCCCATTGTGCAGCGGAAGCTCCCCGTCAGGTGACGCTTCGCTCCCTGACTGCTTTTGAGGGATCGCTTCGCGACAGGATACGTTAGGGCTGCCGCCCTAAAACCTGCCTGAGGGATTTCATCCCTCAAACTCCCTTCTTCGCTTCGCGCCGGTATTCGCTGCCTGGTCAGTCAGTCCCCCGCCGCCTTCTTCAGCGACAGCAGCAGCAGAATCAGCCCAACGCCGGTCAGGATATGCCCGATGCCCGCAAAGCCGGAGATCGCCGCCGACGCCCCGCGGGAAAGCGACAGCCCGAGCACCTGGCAGACGCCCCGCACGCCGAGCATCAGCGCCGTCAGCGGGACGCCGACGTTGTACACGCGCACAAATACCCGGAACTGCTTCTGCTTCTCCAGCTCCAGCTGCGCGCTGAACAGCGCCACCAGCAGAAAGACCACCATCCCCAGCAGGAACAGGTGCGTGTGCACCTTGCCCAGCGCCGTCACGCCCGCAAAGCCATGGAGCTTGGTGAACTCCCGGTAGAACACGCCGCCCGCCATGGCGGCAATCGCATAGATCATGGATACGTTGAGATACTTCTTCATCGTCTGTCACTCCTTCTTCATTGCAGTATAGCCAATCGCCACCGTCCACACATAGGCGCAGGTCTTGGGGATCATCAGCATGCCCACCGCCGGCACCGTATCGGCAAACAGCACCACCGGGATATAGCAGGCAAAGCTGATGACGATCGTCAGCCAGAGGTTGCGGAAGGCGCGGTCATTCGTCTCCCGCGCGCTGCGGTAAAGCAGCACCGTCACCAGCGCGCCGAGCGCGGCGAACGGGATGTTTCGCCAGATGCCCCAGATGAGCGGCGGCTGCGCGCTCGTCCAGGCGTTCTGCGGCATCAGGCACAGCGCAATCCGCGCGATGGTCAGCACCCAGACGGCCAGCGTCAGCTCCCTGCGCCCGGCGATGCGGTAGCGGCAGCGCCACACCTGGTACAGCAGCAGGTAAAACACCGTCATCGTGATGGACGTGATCAGCTTGCCCACGCCCAGCGCCGCCGTGTAGCTGGCAAGGCCCGTGGTGCACAGCGCAACGGCCCGCGGCACCAGATGGAACGCGTCGCCCAGGCCGAGCGTCACCGCCATCGCGCCAAAGAGCGCGTACTGCCGCCTGCCGCGTGCCCCCAGCAGCATCCGCACGCCGAGCGTCACGACGGTGACGAGGTAGACGATATCGAATACCGTTTCAAAGATCGCTTGCATGTCGATTCCTCCATGATTTGTCTCTCTTGCGCGCGCCCGTCAGCGGTAGACGGCCAGGCGCAGCAGCTGAGCCAGCGCGGTGCAGTCCGTTTGATTCCCCGCCAGCTGCATCAGGATGTTGTCCAGCGCCAGCTCGACCAGCGCTTCCTCGGTCAGGCGCGCGTCAAACACACCGCGCGCCACCCTCGCGTCCCCGCAAAGCGCCTCCAGCAGCGCCGAGCGCATGCGGTCAAGGCAGCGCTCCATCTCGCGGCGCGCCGCGCAGCGCTTCTCCCCCGCGACGCAGGCTGCGTGCGCCGTCAGGAAGCCGGGATACCGCGCCGCACCGCGCTGCACGCACGCGAACAGCCCTACGACCGCATCCGGAAACGACGCGCCCGCGCCCGGCATCCCCTCGCCAAGGATCTCCTGCCAGATGCTGCCGACGGTCGCCATCACCAGCTCGTCCTTGTCGCGGACGTAGTGATACAGCGTCCCCAGCGCGACCTGGCAGCCGTCGGCCACGGCGCGCATGCTCAGCGCCGCCAGCCCCTGCGCGGCCACGATCTGCCGGCTCACGCGCAGGATGTCCTCCATCGACGTCGCCTTCATCCGGCGCCCCCTTTCCAACGTGAACACCGTTCACATGAACCGTGTTCATTTTATCGTCCCGACGGGCAAATGTCAAGGGGCTGTCAGATTTTATCCGACAGACCCCTTGTTCATATGGCTTTATTGGGCAACCACGGTGATGCCCTCGATGCCGCCCAGCACCTGCGCCGCCGTGCTGCCCGCAGGCGTGATCACGGTGATGCCGGTGCAGCCCTCGAAGGCGTCCGGCGCGATGCTGGTCACGGTGGCCGGGATCGTCACCGACCGCAGGCGCGTGCAGTCCGCAAACGCGTGGCTCTCGATCGTCTCGCAGCCGTCCGGGAGGATGATCTCCTCCGCAGGCGCGCCGAGGAACGCCTCACGCTTCACGGTTTTGAGCGCGGAAGGCAGCGTCAGCCGGGCGACGTTCGCCACGGTCACGGTGAAGCGCGCCGTCTTGCCGCTCTCGCGCGCGGTGACGGTGATGGTGGCCGTGCCGGGCGCGACGCCCAGCAGCTTTCCGTCCTCCGTGGGGGCGGCCACACGGGCATTGGACGAGGCCAGCGTGTACAGGTACGGCATGTTGTCCATCTCCACGCCGTCCACCATCACCGTGATGAGCGGCTGATATGTCTCGCCGACAGTCACGCTGCGCGCCGGTGCGGCGGCGTACACCTCGCCGATCGTCTCATAGGTGACGATCAGGAACGGGCGCTTCACGCCGCTGTACGCACTCATCTCCGCCTTGGTCATACCCAGGCGGTCGCTGGGCCAGATGCGGAAGCCCGAGAAGCTCGCGGCGCTCGTATCCTCCCACTCAAACTCGCCCATGCTTTGGGAACCCCAGCAAAACCACGGATTGGCGTCCTGCGGCTCCACATCCGCCGGTGCAATCCGGGGATAGTCCTTGTATGCCGCGCTCTTGCGGACGAACACCGTCTCCTGCACGGTGAAATCCCGCACCGGGGTGTACACCTGCACCGGCAGGCGGTATGTCCCGGCGTCGGGGAGTTTGTCGATGGTGATGGTCAGCGTCGCGCTGCCCGGGGCCAGGAAGGTGACCTGTTCACCGTCCACACGGGCGACATCCGGGTTGCTGCTCTGGCAGGTCAGAGTGTACATCTTGCCCGGCGGCTGCACGCCGTAGGACACCCCTGTGCGCCACGCATAGGCGCCGCCCACCTCATACACCGTGTTCCGGATCCAGGTGGTATCCGGGCCGGTCAGGAACACGCGGCTCTCCAGCGCGGCACTGTCCAGATACTTGATCAGCGGCACGCCGTTGTCGTTTGCCCACTGCTCGGCAACGCTGCCCTTGTAGCAGTACACCGTCGTCAGCGCGTCGCCGAACGCGCCGTCGGCAATGGTCGTCAGCTCTCTGGGCAGGACGACGGTCGTCAGCTCGTCGCAGTGCGGCGCGATGCAATGCGGGATGCTCGTCACCGTCTTCGGGATGGTGAGCGAGGTCAGGCTGTCATTATCCCAGAAGGCATTCTCCCCGATGCTCTCCAGCCCCTCGGGCAGCTGAAGCATATCCAGCCAGGCCCCTTCAAAGGCACGGTCTCCAATCGTCTTCAGGCTGGCCGGCAGCGTGACGGAGCGTATGCCCGTGCCGTCAAATGCGCCGCTCCCCACCTCCGTATAGCCCTCCGGGATCACGACGCCGGAAAGCTTGCCCCACTCTCCCCATTGGGCATTCGCTGCCACGCGACTCGCCCATGCGGGCAGCGTGATGGCGGACGCGCTGCCGCGATAGCCGCCCAGCGACAGGCTGCCATCGTCCTCGTAGCGCCAGAGCCAGTCCGGGTCGGCAGGGTCGCACAGTTTGTAAGACTCGCTTGCTGCGCTGATGCTGCGCGCCGTGACGCTGTCCTTCCTGCAAAGGATCAGGCAGGAGCTTTCGAACGGATAGGTGTCCACCGTCGTCACATTGTCCGGCAGGGTGACCGTCTCCAGGCTCAGGAAGCAGTTCACGCCCAGGGTGGTCAGGCTCTGGGGCAGCGTCACATGCTTGAGCTGATTATCGCCGCTAAACGCATTGCGTCCAACGGTTTCCAGCGTGGACGGGAACGACGCCTCCCGCAGCTTCGTGCAGCCGGAGAAGGCTTCCGTTCCCACTTCCTTCAGCCCCTCCGGCAGGGTCACCGTCTCCAGGGTCTTGTTCTTGAAAAACGCGCTGTCTCCGATAGCCGTCACGCCGCCGGGCACCGTGACGTTCGCCGCCGTGCCGCGGTAGACGGTCAGCGCCATGCCGTCGCCCTCATAGCGCCAGCTGTACTCCGGCTCCGCCGGGTCGGTGAAGCCATATTCATACACGTTTTTCGTGATCAGGCGCGCCGTCGCGCTGCCCCGGCTGCACAGCACCTGCAGCTCCCGGCTGCTGTCAGCGATATAGTTGCCGATGGACGTCAGGTTGTCCGGCAGCACCAGCCGTCGCAGCGCCTTCTGGTTGTAGAAGGCATTGCCGCCGATGGTCTTCACGGAATCCGGAACGATGATTTCCGCCAGCGTGGCGCCGTCTCCGCTGTACATAAACGCCTGCCGGTATATCCCGGCGATCCCGTCGGGCACCGTGTAGCTGGTGCGGCCATCCTCGTAATACTTGTACAGCTGGAGCTGCTTCTCCCCGGTCGTCTCGTCGATCAGGTAATACACATCCAGCTCCGGCCACTGCGGATCGGCAAACGGGCGCACAGAATAATTCGGCTTGGTCGCCATGTTCTGCGCCGTGACCGTGTTTCGGCTGACGATCAGGCGGGTCGTGTCCTGGCTGCCGCACTCGGTCATGTTCTCCGGCAGGATGACCGACGCAACAGCCGTGCCAGTGAACGCGTAGCCGCCGAGTGTCTTCAGGCTGCTTGGCAGCGCGAGCGTGGTGAGCTTTTCGCATCGATCAAACGCATTGCCGCCAATGCTTTCCAGCCCCTCGTGCAGCGTCACCTGCTCAAGACCCCGGCAGAGGGCAAACGAGCTCGATCCCAAGCTGATGACACTTGCCGGGATATCGATCTCCGTCAGATTCCTGCACCCATAAATGGCATTGTCCCCGATACGCCGCAGCCCTTGCGACAGACGCATGCTCCGCAGCCCGGAGCAGCCGGCGAACGCATAGCTATCCACTGTCGTCACGCCGTCGGGCAGGACGAGCTCCGTCAGAGCGGTGCAGTTCATGAAGGCGTTCGATCTGATCGTGCGCAGGCTGTCCGGCAACGACACCGACGTGATGGCCTTGCCGGAGAACACGCTGCCATTGATCGTCTTCACGCCCTCCGGGATGACCACATCACTCACGCTGCCGTCGAACGAGGTCACGGTCCAGCCATAGTCCGAGTAAAAGGTGAAGCTCAGCCCCGGCGCGGCCAGCGGCGCGCCCGTACGCCCGATGGCGGAAAGCGTCTGGGCGGTCGTGCTGCTGGCGCCGCAGTAGATCGCGGGGGCGCAGCCCACAAAGGCGTCCTCGGCGATGGCCGTGATATAGTCCGGCAGGGTCAGGCTCTTCAGCCCCGCGCAGCCCTCAAACGCCCGCGCGCCGATCTCCGTGAGCATGGTGGAGAAGCAGTCCAGAGAGTTCAGCGAGACGCAGCCCGCGAACGCACCCTCCCCCAGCGTGCGGATGGACTGGCGGCTGGCGTTGTCCACATACACGAGCGACGTGCAGCCCGCGAAGGCGTCCTTGCCAATAGCCGTCACGTTGTAGGTAAACTTCACCTCGGTGATCGTCGTATTCCCGGCAAACGCACCCTCGCCGATGGCCGTCACGCCGGTGGGCAGCGTGACCACGCTGTCCGTGCCGGTGTACGCCGTCAGCACGCTGCCCTCGAGCACAAAATCCGATGCCTCCGCCATCGCCGCGCGCGCGGGCATCCACGGCCCCGGCTGCGGGCAGGCGCACACTGCCGCCAGTGCCAGCATGGCCGCGATGATCCATTTCTTCATGCGCATTCGTCCCTTCATGCAGTTGTCCGCAGACCTGTCCAACATCTGCAATCTCTGCGAACAGTATAGCATCCTTTTGTGCAGAATACAAGAAAGGAGCCGCGACATTTTGCCGCAGCTCCGCATATTGGGCTGTGATTCAGCCGACCTCCGCGCCGCTTCCCGCCGCGCCGCCCTGCACGTCCATCGAGTCGATCATTCCGTCGACAAGCGCGCGAATCTGCGCGTCGCCCAGCGCCTGCGGGAACACCGCCTCAAACACGAGCGTCGCCTCGCCGGTGTGCACCAGCACGACGGTCACATCCAGCGCGTCCTGCCCGTCCTCCTGGTCGTGCAGGCGCAAGCCGCTGGCGGGATAGCCGCCGATGCTGCCCAGCGCAAGATCCTGCGCGTTCGTGCAGCCGACCCACTCGCTGGCGACCAGCTCGTCCAGCGTCATGTCGAACGCGCCGTAGCGCAGCAGCTGCACGCGTGCGCCGCCGCTGAGCTGATAGGTCTGGATAAAGTCGCCGTCGTCAAAAGCAACATTCTCCACCATCTGCGCGTCCTGCGGCAGCTCCAGCAGGAGCACCGGCCCTTCCGCCAGCGCCAGCGCCGGCAGCACAAGCAGCGCCAGCAGGCAGGCAAGCATCCTCTTCATGAATATCATCCTCCTTGTATTCCGCTTCCTGATCCGCTTTCTGATCGTTGCGGCCCGTCCGCCCCCCGCGTCGCAGCGCCGGGATGGGCGAACCCGAATTGCCTGTTGTCCGGCCCCTCCGGCCGGATTGCCCGCCTATTATATCACCCCTTTCCCATTTCGTCAAAGTTCTTGTGCGTTTTCCCTTCTTCTGCCGCAGGGGCTGTGGTATAATACGCCTGCCCGGGCCAGGAGCCCGCGCCAGAAAGGAATCGGCTTTTCGATGAAGAACATCCTGCTCATCGCCACCGGCGGCACCATCGCCAGCCGTCCGACGGAGGACGGCCTCGCGCCGCAGCTGCGCGCAGAGGATATCCTGGGCTGCGTGCCCCAGCTGGCCTCGCTGTGCCGCATCGACACGCTGCAATTGATGAACATCGACTCCACCAACATGACCCCGGAGCAGTGGCTCGCCATCGCCGCTTGCGTCAAGGACAGCTACTTCCGCTACGACGGCTTTGTCATCACCCACGGCACGGACACCATGGCCTACACCGCCAGCGCGCTTTCCTACCTCATCCAGAACAGCGCCAAGCCAATCGTGCTCACAGGCTCCCAGCGCTCGATCTACGACCCGGAGACCGACGCCCGCCGCAACCTGCTGGACGCCTGCCTCGCCGCGCAGGACGACGCGCTCTTCGGCGTGCTGCTGGTGTTCGATGGCCGCGTCATCTGCGGCACGCGCGCCCGCAAGACGCGCACCAAATCGATGAACGCCTTTTCCTCGATCGACTATCCGGAGCTTGCGCTGCTGCGCGAGGGGCGCATCCTGCACTACATCCGCGCGCAAAAGCCCGCGGGCCTGCCCGCGTTTTACGATGCGCTCGATCCGCGCGTGTTCGTGCTGCGGCTGATCCCCGGCATGAACCCGGACGTGCTGCGTCTGCTGCTGCCGCGCTACGACGCGCTGGTGATCGAGAGCTTCGGCGTGGGCGGCCTGCCCTGCTACGAGCAGGAGGACTTTCTGGCTGCGGTCAACGCCTGGAGCGCCGACGGCAAGCCCATCGTCATCACCACGCAGGTGCCGCACGAGGGCAGCGACCTGGGCGTCTATCAGGTGGGCGCGCGCGCGGCGAACCTGCCAGGCGTGCTTCAGGCGCACACGATGACGGTGGAGTCCGCCGTCACCAAGCTGATGTGGATCCTGCCGCAGACGCACTGCCTGGAGCGCATCGAGCAGATGTTCTACACGCCCGTCGCGCACGATCTGCTGCGCTACGAGTGATCCTGCCATAATAACGAACGGCGCGGCCTTTTTCTTCCTGCCGCGCCAAGGAAAGATGTGGAAAGCGGATGCCTTCCGGCCAAAAACCGGGCGGCATCCGCTTGGTTCTTTCGGTGCTCACAGCACCTTGTTGAGGAAGTCCTGCGTCCGGGGGTGCTTCGGGTGGCCGAAGACCTCCGCCGGCGTGCCCTCCTCCACGATGTAGCCGCCATCCATGAACAGCACGCGGTCGGCCACCTCGCGGGCAAAGCCCATCTCGTGGGTGACGATCACCATCGTCATGCCCTCGCGCGCCAGCTCCTTCATGACCTCCAGCACCTCGCCGACCATCTCCGGGTCGAGCGCGGAGGTCGGCTCGTCAAAGAGCATGATGTCCGGGTTCATCGCCAGCGCACGGGCGATGGCCACGCGCTGCTTCTGCCCGCCAGAGAGCTGCGAGGGATATGCCTGCGCCTTGTCGGCAAGGCCCACGCGCTCGAGCAGGCGCATGGCCGTCTTCTCCGCCGCAGCCTTGTCGGCCTTTTTCAGATCGACTGGGGCGAGCGTCAGATTGCGCAGCACGTTCATGTTGGCAAACAGGTTGAAGTGCTGGAACACCATGCCCACGTTCTCGCGCACCTTGTTGATGTCGACCTTCTTGTCCGTGATGGGCACGCCGTCGACGATGACCTCGCCGGATGTGATGTCCTCCAGCCGGTTCATGCAGCGCAGGAAGGTCGACTTGCCGCTGCCGGACGGCCCGATGATCACGACGACCTCGCCCTCGTGCACGTCGGTGGAGACGTCCCTGAGCACCTCCAGCGGCCCGAAATTCTTTTTGAGATGGGACACATGGATCTTCACCGTCTTATCAGCGGCCACGGTTCATCCTCCTCTCCAGGCTCCTGGCCACGCGCGAGAGCGTGGTGATGACGATCAGATACATCACCGCGACGATCGTCCACGTCTGGAAGGACATGAACGTGTTGGCCACGACGTTCTTGGCGGTGTTGACC
>JBJEYK010000261.1:0-18679 GCA_051886775.1 Candidatus Ventricola sp.
GAACCCGTCTCAATCGCAGGCTGCTTGGCAGCCTCAGCATGCCGACAATCCTTTGCCGGCATGCTGACGGGGCATTGCCCCTTCTTCGCTTCGCGCTGAATGCGCCGCGAAAACACCCTGTCGCAGATCCGGGACAGGCTGCAAAAAGCCCCTCGCTGCGGAAAGCTCCGTTTCCAGCGAAGGGCTTGTTCATGCCTGTCGTACGGTCTTGCCCGCAGCGCTCAATCCGTCAGGTGCTCGCCCTTCTGCTCGGCCTCCTCCAGCTCGTGCATGTACTTGTACACGGTGTAGCGGGAGACATTCAGCCGCTCGGCGACGATCGCCACGGACTTCTGATAGGTGAACGCGCGGCGCTTGTAGAGCATGCGGATGATGCGCATGCGGTCGGTCTTCTTCATCTGCTCGGGCTCCTTGCCCACGGCGCTGATGCACTCGCGCAGCAGCTCCTCGAGCTGGCTGCGGGCGTCCTGCATGAGCGTCTGCTGCAGATCGCCGCTGGTGGCGGTCATCTCGCTGAGCATCTGCGTGGCGCGCACCATGTGGGTGATGTCCATGTTGATGCCCAGGGCAAAGTGGAAATCATCCCCGACGATGTTGAACGTCGTGCTCTTGAGCGTGCGCCCGTCGCGGGAGAGCACCATCTGGTTGGTGTAGTCCTTGTTCTTGTAGATGGTCTCGTCGTAGTCGCCGATATCGCCGAAGATATCCGCCGTCGAGCCGACGTCGCGCCCGGTGACCGAGCCGTTGTAGATCGCCAGAATCGGGTGGCCGGGCCGGGTCATGTCATGCACCAGGGTTTCGCAGTTGGGGCCGAACATCGTGGCAATACCGCGCGCCTCGTTCTTGAGAAAGGCCAGCATATCGTCCCGCGTCATGAAAAGCCTCCGTTCCGCGCACAGCGCTCCTTGATTCTGATATTATATCACATTTATTCTCCTGCGGCAACTGTTTTCACAGGCTCAGCACAATCGCCGCCGCAGCCAGCATCAGCATCGCCGCGGCATTCAGCGGGATGCCCATCGCCCACAGGGCGGAGAGCGACGAAAGCTCGATCAGCGCCGCAGCCAGCACGGCACGTCCGCCGCGCCGCGCCGCCAGCGCGACGCTCAGCACGCCCGCCAGATAGAAGTAGCGCTCGTGCATCCTGGGCAGCAGGAACACGATCCAAAGCGCCATCAGCAGCGAAAGGCGCACAAGCTCCCCATCCTCCGCCTGCGCGCGCAGGCCATGCAGCACCAGCAGCGCGCACGCGCCGAAGGCCAGCGCCATGCCGAAGTTGCCGTAGGCGTACACGTCCAGCCCCGCCGTCTCCAGCAGGCCAAAGAGGCTGGGCGCATTGTAGGAAAGGCCGGTGTACAGCCCCGCCTGCGCGGTGTAGATCGACAGGATCGAGGAAAGCGGCTTGCCGCCCGCGAGCGCCGGGAGCATCACCGCCAGCAGTGTCAGCACAAAGACCAGCGCGTCGCGAAGACGCAGACGCCCTTGCGCCCACAGCACCACGACCATCGGCAGCAGGAACGCGCTTTGCAGCTTGAAGGCCAGCGACAGCGCGAAGCACATCGCCGCGCCCGTCCCGCGCCGCTCCATCGCCAGCGCCAGCCCCCACAGCGCGCACGCCGCGTACAGGCTGTCGCACTGGGCGTACATGCCGCCGTTGAGCACCACGGTGGGCAGCAGCAGCACCGCGCCGAAGGCGGCCAGGCTGCCGCGCCCGTCCCGCCCGGCCAGCTTCGCCGCCGCCGCCGCCAGGAACGCGTCCCCCGCGAACGACACCGCCTTCACCGCATACAGCGCAGGCACCGGCAGCCGCGTGATCAGGAACAGAATGTACTGGTAGAGCACGTTGTACTCCCCGATGTTCGCGCGCATGCCCTCGGCAAACGAGCCGGCGGACAGCTTCGCCAGCCAGTCCGCCAGATAGATGTCGTAATCCCCGGAGGAGCGCTCGATGAAGCTCAGCCGCGCCAGCATCGCCACGGCGCACAGCGCGCACGCCGCCAGCTGCGCAAGCAGCCCATCCTCATGCGTCATGCGCAGGGCGAAGACAAGCATCACCGCCAGCGGCGCGCACAGCAGCAGCACGCCCGCGGCGCGCGCGGCAAGCGGCAGGCCCGCCAGCTGCGTAAGCGTGCGGGTCATCATCAGCAGGAAGAACGCCGCAGCCGTCAGCCAGCCCGGCAGCCAGCCCGGCGCGCGAAAGGACGTCAGCGCAGCGCGCAGCGCGTCGTCCGCCCTGTCCAGCGCGCGGTTGATCCGGTTCATGCGCGCGTCGCCCCCTTGTCCCTGCCGCACAACGCGGGGAGCAGCTCCGTCAGCACCAGCACCGCCGCCGCGATTGCCAGCAGGCTGAGCACCGCCATCGGCATCATCTCATGCCCAAAGATCGCGCGCATGTACGCGCACAAGGACAAAAGCTCCAGCAGCCCCGCAGCGGCCATGCGCCGCGCGCTGCCCGCCAGCGCAAAGGCCAGCAGGCCGGCCAGATACAGGCTGCGCGCGTTCATCTGCGGCAGCACCAGCGGCAGGCCGCAGGCCAGCAGCAGCGCGCCAAGCAGCAGCGTTTCGTTATCAAGCGGCCTTCTGGCGCGCAGCAGCGCCAGCACCACCAGCAGCGCGCAGGCCATGCCGAAGTACAGCCCCATACCGCTGAACTCGCGCACAGAGGCCACCTTCATCAGCCCGTAGACGCCCGGCGCGCTGTCGGCCAGGCCGATGGTTCCGCGCGCCTCCTCCAGCTGCATTGCGTAGCGCCCGACCAGCGCCGCCAGCCCCTGCCCGTCCAGCAGGATGGCCGCCTGGCTGAAAAGCGCCGCCGCCGCCAGCGCCAGCAGGTGGCGCAGCTGCACCCGATTGCGCACAAACAGCACGATCAGCAGCGGGAAGACGAACGCGCTTTGCAGCTTCGTGGCCAGCGCAAGGCCCAGCAGCACGCAGCCGGCGAGCGGATGCTCGTCCAGCAGCAGCGCAAGCCCCCAGAGCGTGAGCATCGCGAACAGCGCGTCGCAGTGCAGCCACAGCCCCGCGTTCATCAGCATCGTCGGCGCCAGCAGGCAGGCCATCATCGCCGCCACAGCGCCCCGCGCCGTCGCCCCGCGCAGCTGCGCGAGCCGCAGCACCGCGCCCGATGCCAGGCACAGGCACAAAAGGTCGACCAGCTTGAGCGCGTAGAGCGCGCTGAAGTGCTCCAGCCGGGAGACCAGCGCCATCACGATCAGGTAACCGCCCGACCAGCTGCCCTCCTCCCAGGCCATCGCCGTGAGCAGGTCGTAGTTCCACATGTCCCCCAGCATCGGAGCCAGCACGCCGGTATAGCGCCCGGGCTTGATGTCCAGTAGCGCCACATGCGCGCCCACAGCCAGCATGGCCAGCAGCCCCGTGCACAGCAGCACCATCGCCTCCGGGTGCTCCCCGCGCAGCGCGCGCCAGGCAAAGCCGGTCACAAGCAGCATCGACAGCGTGCCCGCCGCCGCGATGACGGGCGCACCCTCCATCGCCGCGCAAAGATACAGCAGCGCCGCCGCATACACAGCCGCCAGCACGGCCAGCAGCCCAAGCCGCGCCCCTGTGCCGGGCCGCGCGGTCAGCAGCACGCGCAGCGGATCAGCCAGCACTGCGCGCAGTTTCTCGCTTCTCATGCCTTCACCTCCGTGATCTGCTCCGGCGCGCGCAGCGTGCGCAGCAGCGCCGCCGCCGTCAGCACGATGCCCGCCAGCTGGAATAGCGCCGCCCACTGCAGCGCCATCAGCTGCTCGCCCGCCAGCCCCGCCGTGTAGCACACATACGAGGCAAACCCAAAGCACAGCGGCAGCAGCACGCAGCGGGGATTGATCACCGCCAGCGCCAGGGAGAGCACGTCCGCGCCGAAGGTGTAGCGCTCGTGCATCTTGGGCAGGAAGAACGGCACGCCCGCTAGCAGCAGCACACAGCACAGCAGCACGCCCTCCTGCGTCAGCCGTTCGCGGCCATGGCACACCACCGCGCATACGCACAGCAGGAACGCAAAGCCCATCGCCATCGCCATCGGGCTGAACATCGAGTAGAGCAGCTTGCTGTCCAGCTTCGGCAGGAACTGGTACAGGTTCGGCGCGTTGACGGTCATGAAGTTGTAGTGCCCCGCCTGCTGCAAATAGACCGTCAGCACATGGTGCAGCGACTTGCCGCCAAGCAGCGCGGGCGCCATCATGCCCATGTAGCCCGCCGGGATCAGCCACAGATCGCGCAGGCGGATATCCCGCCGCAGCCACAGCCCCAGCAGCGCCGGCAGGAAGAACACCGTTTGCAGCTTAAAGGACAGCGCCACGCCAAGGAGCAGCATGCAGCGCCTGGAGCGGCGCGTCAGCCCCATGTACAGCGCCGCCAGGCAGAGCGAGACGTAGATCACGTCGCACTGGCCCCAGTATGCGCCGTTGAACACCACCGTCGGCAGCAGCGTCGCCAGATGGAAGGTGAGCAGCTGCGTCCCCGCGCCGCTGCGCTTCAGCGACACGAGCTTCGCCAGCGCCCAGGCCATCAGCACCTCAAAGAGCATCGATACCGCCTTGACAGCATATTGCCAGGGATAGCTGTCCAGCCGGGAGATGAGCTGCAGAATGTACAGATACGGCGGCGAGTAGTCGCTGCCGATATAGCGGCCCAATCCCTCCCGCAGGCTCATCTGCGAGTATTCGTAGATCCAATTGCTCAGGAAGATCTCGTAGTCGTCGCTGACGTAGTCCAGCAGCGAAATCTTGCCCAGCAGCACCGTACCGGTGATCACCGAAAGCAGCAGCAGCGTCTGCACGCTCATCCGCCGCGCGATGCCTATCTGCACGGCCAGGGAGAGCGCAAAGATCACCGTGAACATCGCCGCCGTAATGCGCGCCAGCTCGTCTATGCGATAGCCGCTGAACGCGTCGATCATCGCGTAGCGCGCATAGCGCGCAAACACGAAAAAGACCGCCGTCGCTGCGGCCAGCAGCAGCGCGCGCACGGGCAGCGGCGCTTCCTTTTTCAGGCCGGCGCGCAGCGCGTCGCTCACACAGTTTTTGGTCATAGCATGTGTCCTTTCCTTCTTCAGGTTCTTCCCCATTATACTGAAAACGCCGCCGCCTGTACAGCAAAACCTGCTTCCCGCGCGCGGCGCATAATCCCGCGCGCCTGCTCATATGCTGAATTTGACCACGATTGCTCACATTTGCGTCCGCTATCGGCCACATCCCCGCAAAGTCCACGGCGTATCATGCAGATGCAAGCCCGCCAGCATGATGCCGGCTGGTTCCCCGACAAGGGCCTGTGAATCCCGCTGCCTTGAGCCAGGCTCAGTCAGCGGATTTGCATAACAAAATCCATCATCCGAGGTGAATCCGATTGCAAAGCACTTCCAGCGCACGAAAGCTGACCGCGCCGCAGAGCATTGAGCGGGATCCCGTATTCTCCGGCGCGTTTTATAAACCGTATGAGGCTGCGATTTCTTCAGTGCTGCCGCTGCTGTGCGCAGCGCGCTCCGAGCTTTGCCGTCAGATGGGCGAGCAGAGCGTGCAGGCCGTCACCTTCCGCCTCAAGTCCCCCGCGTCCATCCGTGACAAGCTGAAGAAGAAGGGGCTGCCCGCCTCCGATTCCGCCGCCTCCGCCGCGCTGCACGACGTTGCCGGCATGCGCGTGGTGCTGCAAAGCGTCACGGCGGTGTATCGCTATGCGGAGCTGATCCGCGCCGCCATCCCCTGCTTCGGCGTGCACGACTATATCGCCTCGCCCAAGGTGAGCGGCTACCGCAGCCTGCATCTGCTGCTGCGCGTGCCGGTCACGCTGCGCGGCGAGCGGCTGACGGTGCCGCTGGAGCTGCAGCTGCGCACGCCGGCTATGGACATCTGGGCCAACCTGGAGCACGAGCTGTGCTACAAGCCGCACCCCGCCGCAAACTAACCATCAGGAGCTGACACCCGGCTGTGTCGGCTCCTGCTTTTGGTATGACGGATCAGGGGGCTATAACGGATTATGGCGCGAAGCGAAGAAGGGTCAAGGGATGAAATCCCTTGCAGGGTTCAGGGGCAGCGCCCCTGAGCAGGTTTGGGCGGCAGCCCAATTCTGCAGAGGAAAGAAGAAGTCTCAGAGCAGGCTGCGCAGCAGCCTACGATTGAGACGGGGCTGATCTGCAGGAGAACGCATATTGCTATTCTCAAATCAATTGAGCTGACCAGAAATCCCCGTCAGGTCTCGCTTCGCTCCCTGACTGCTTTTTCTTTCATCGCTTCGCGATCGGGGAACGATGGGGGATTTCATCCCCCAAACCCCTAGCCTGGGGACATTGTCCCCAGACCCCTTCTTCGCTTCGCGCTTCATGAAGCCGCTCAAGCACCCTTTCCCATCCAATGCTCCGTGTCCCGATTACGCCTCCGCCAGGCGGCAGATTTCCGCCCAGGTCGCCTCCGTCACCGGGATCCCGCCGGCCTGGTTCCGCGCGCGCGTCGCCGCCAGGCCCTCGCCCGGGGCGTGGACACCGCCCATGCCCTCGCGCGTTTGCAGGCCATGCAGGAAGTCCAGCGTCCGCTCCATCTGCTGCTGCGCCGCCCCGGCGTCGATCACCGCCGCGGGATTCACGCAGATAAACAGCTGGCTCATGCCGCGCTCGCCGTCGGCGGGCGTGCCAATCTCCAGCGACGAGCGGCCCTGCGAGAGCATCGTCGTCATCAGGTCGATCATGATGGACAGCGCGCTGCCCTTCCACAGCGCCATGGGCATCATCAGCCCGCTTTCCACGATCTTCGCCGGATCGCGGGTCAGGTTGCCCTCGGTGTCGTAGCCGCAGGCGGTATCCAGCAGCTTGCCCTGCTGGGCCATGATCTCCAGCTTGCCAAAGGCGTACTGGCTCACCGCCATGTCCATCACCAGGCTGCCGCCCTCGCGCGGCACGGCGAAGGTGATCGGGTTGTTGCCGGTGGACGGCTCCTTCGCGCCGTAGGCCACCAGGTTCATGCAGGTGTTGGTCATACAGATGCCCAGCATGCCGGCGTCGGCCATCATCAGGCCGTAGCGCCCGGCGCGCAGCCAGTGGCTGTTGTTGCGCAGGGCGACGCAGCCCACGCCGTGCGCCCTGGCCAGCTCGATCGCGCGGCGCGTCACCTGCTCAGCGATCAGCGGCCCCACGCCGAAGTGCGCGTCCCACACCTCCAGCGCGCCGAAGCCGGACACGCGCTGTGCCTGCGTCACGCCCGCGTCGCACAGGCTGCTCTCCATATCGCCGATGTAGCGCGGAAAGCGGTTCATGCCGTGGCTGTGCACGCCGTCGAGCGAATTGCCCGCGAAGATCTCCGCAAAGCGGTGCGCCTGCTCCCCGGGCAGATAGCGCGCAAGCGCACGCTCCATCGTGCGCACGGCCTCGTCATAGGATACATGGATCATGGATTCGTCTCTCCTTCCGTGATTGGGTCGTCTATGGCTTGTGTCGTGATGCGTGCCATCAGGCCCTGCACCTCCTCCGGGCGCACGCTGCCCACCTCGCCCAGCACGGCGTTGGCCGCGCCGCAGGCCATCGCCATGCGCAGCGCCTCGGGCGGCTCCATCCCTCGCGAGAGCGCCAGCAGCGCGCCCGCCAGCGACGCATCCCCGCTGCCCACGCTCGAGCGCACCGGCACCTGCGGCACGCGCGCCAGATACGCCCGGCCCGCCTGTGCCCACAGCCCGCCCCGCGCGCCCATGGACACCAGCAGCGCATCGTACGGCGGCATCAGCCGATGGGCCAGGGCGGCCAGTGCCGCCGGCTCCTGCGTGCGCGGCGCGCCCAGCAGTGCGCACAGCTCCCGCTCGTTGGGCTTGCCCAGCGCATAGCGGGCGTTCGCCAGCGACGGCGGCAGCGTGCCGGCGTTGCAGTCCAGCGCGCAGCGCGCGCCCCGCTCCGCGCAAAGGCGGCTCACCCGCGCGTAGATGTCCGCCGGCGCACCCGCGATCACCGACCCGGAGCAGCACACAAAATCTCCGGGGGAAATGCTCTCGTCCAGCCGCGCCAGCAGCGCCGCCGTGCGCTCCGGCGTCGCCTGCGGCCCCGCCTCGGTGATCACCGTCTCGCGGCCCTTCTGCCGGTCGATCACATTCACCGTCGTGCGGCACGCGCCCGCCACCGGCAAAAACGCGCAATCGCAGCGCGGCTCCATCTCCCGGCGGAACGCCGCCATGCTCTCCTCGCCCACGAAGGCGACCAGCCGCACCCGCTCGCCAAGCTGGCTGAGCACGCGCGCCACGTTCACGCCCTTGCCGCCGATGCGCGTGACGGGCCGCTGGCCGGGATAGTCCTCGCCCGCCGTGAAGCCGTCGATCCGGTAGAGCTTGTCAATCGCCGGATTGAGGCACAGCACATGGATCATCGCCGCTTCCCCCTTCCGCCGGTCAGGCGGGTCACCAGGCGCAGCAGCGCTGCCTCGATGGGCGCGCTGTACGCCATCGCCAGGCAGAACACCGCAGCGAGCACCACCACCAGCACCGCCCACGCCCACACCGGCATCTGAATCGCGCCGCTGCCCAGCAGCGCGGCAAACGCCAGGCCCCAGGGGCGCGTCGCCGCCATGATGATCACAAAGCGGCGCAGCGGGATCTCCGTCAGCCCGGCCAGGATGCACAGCGCGTCGTCCGGGAAGAACGGGAAGAGCATCGTGAGAAACAGGAACATGTCCTGCTTCTCCTCGATGATGGGCAGGTACTTGTCCATCACCCCGCGGTCGAGAAAGCGGCGCACGGCCTCCCGCCCCAGCCTCCGCGCCAGCAGAAACATCAGCACCGACCCGGCGATCACCGCCGCCACGCCCAGGATCAGCGCGCTCCAGAAGCCCAGCGCCAGCGCGCCGGCCATCATCGTCACGTTGCTGGGGATGGGCGCGATGATCACCGTCATCATCTGCAGCAGGAAGTACACAACGCCGCCCAGCGCGCCCTTGGAGGCGATCAGCGCGCGCAGCTCCTCCACGGAGCCGATCTTCTCCAGCAGCCCGCTTTTGTCAATCGCGACGAACAGCCCCGCCGCCGCCAGAATCAGCGCGCCCAGCAGCACCCGGCGCGCCCAGGACTTGTGTTGCTTGTCCATGCGCAATCCCTTCATTCGCTATACAGATTCACCCGCAGGGAAGCAGCCCCGCCGCAGGGCTGCGGGATTTGCCGCCCCCGCCGGCGACGCCGGTTTACAGCACCTCGACCGCGATCGCGTAGCCGTACGTCCAGACGGCCAGCAGCGCGGAGGACAGTGTCAGCGCCGCCGCATGGCCGCGCCGCCCCATGGGCAGACCCGCCAGCAGCAGCGGCAGCGTGCACAGCGCATACAGATACCGCGGCGCGGAGAGCAGCCACGTCGGCGCGAGCACGACGGCCACATACACAAAGCTGTACGCCGCCAGGTCGAACGGCAGCGCCCCGGCGCGCGTGGCCAGCAGCAGGTACATGCCCAGCATGCACACCAGCTGGAAGCCCCAGGTGAACAGCCAGTCGCCGTCGCCCATGGTGGTCAGGAAGTAGTGCATCGTGTTGCTCGTCGAGCCCCAGAACGTGCCCGGCTCCTGAAACCAGTTCTCCCTCTGATAGACCATGTAGGTCATCGGGTCGCCGGTGACGGCCCAGTTGATCCCCCAGTACACAAGCAGCCCGCCGAAAACCAGCAGCACCTGCCCCGCGCAGGCCAGCACCGCGCGCTTCGTGCAGCGCCCCTGCGGGATTTTGCCCAGCAGCGCGATGATCATCAGCCCGGCCACGATCACGCCCGGCATGCGCGTCATCGCGCTGGCCATGCCGCACAGCGCCGCCAGCCACGGGCGCCCGCGCCGCAGCAGGCACACCGCCGCCAGCGTGAGGCACATGAACAAAGCCTCCGTGTACGCGCAGCACAGGAACACGCTCAGCGGGCTGAGCAGGAGATACGCCGCGCTGCGCCGGGCCAGCCCCCGCCCGCCCAGGCCATAGGCCAGGTCATAGAGCAGCGCCGCCGCGCCCGACGCGCACGCCAGCGAGATCAGCACGCCCGAAAAGAACACGTTCCCGCCTGTCAGCGGGGAGAGCAGGCGCATCAGCGCCGGATACAGCGGAAAGAACACCAGCCTTAGGCGCTCGTCGCCAACGCTGGTGTAGCCCTCCCTGGCGATGCCGGTGTAGTGGCGCGTGTCCCAGTGCGTCCACAGCGGCTCCAGCGAGGCGAAAAAGCCGTCCCCGCCGCCCAGCGCGCGATACATCGCGTACGCCAGCACATAGAGCAGCAGCCGCGTCGCCAGCGCCAGCCCCGCCGCGGCCAGCAGCTCGCGCGCCGGGGCATGCGCGGCGGGCTGCGTTAAGCCATCCGCGCGCTCCTGCCCGCGCAGCACGCGCACAAGCCGCATCAGCAGCTGCACGCCGCACGCGCCCATCAGCAGCAGCGACACCGCCGCAGCCAAAAGCTCCATGGCCCTGAGCATGGTTCCCTCCATATTCATCTCACCGCTTGCGTCTGCCGCGCTTCTGCGGCGTCTTGGCCGGGTGATAGGCCTCGGTTCTGTCCACACGCGGCGGCAGGGCGTGGATGGACGCCAGCTCTTCCTCCTCCTCCGGCTCGATGAACCGGGCCATATGCGTGAGCAGGCCGCTGCGCGCGGGCTTTCCTTCGCCGCGGCGCGTGTCGGGCATCTCCGGCCATGCCGGCGGGTCGGGCAGCTCCTGCTCCTCCGGCTCCTGGACGGGCGCCCCGGCACCACGCCTGCGGCGCGCGGCAGGCATCGCAGGCTCCGCAGATGGCTCGGCCTGTGCGGCAGGTGCGACCTGTGCGGCAGGTGCGACCTGTGCGGCAGGCTCGGCCTGTGCGGCAGGCTCGGCCTGTGCGGCAGGCTCGGCCTGTGCGGCCAGCTGCGCCTCGTAAGCCGCCTTCTGTCGCTCATATTCCGCCAGATCGCGCTCATACTGCGCCTTCTTCAGCTCATACTCGGCCAGCTGCCGCTCGTATTCGGCCTGTGCCCAGCGGGCAGCCTCCACCTGGCGCGCGGCCTCCGCCTGGCGGATAGCCTCCGCCTGGCGCGCGGCCTCCGCCTGCCTTGCGGCCTCCGCCTGGCGGGCAGCCTCTGCCTGGCGCGCGGCCTCCGCCTGTCTCGCGGCCTCCGCCTGGCGGGCAGCCTCTGCCTGCTCCCGGCGGAACGCGTCGATCTCCTCGCGGCGGCGCGCCACCTCCGCAGCGCCCGGCCCCTCGCCGGTGAACACGCTGTATCGCTGCGTGCCGCCCATGTCCGGCGCGGGCGCGCTGCCATAGCGCATGCCCGGGTACGCGCCCAGCTCGGCGTCCGGCACGCTGTCCGCCCGGGCGCTGATGGCGCGCTCGTCCGCCTCGTCCACAACCGGCTCCGCCGCCGGGGGCGCATAGGCCTCCTGCTCATAGGCCTCATAGGCCGGCTCCCTGGCGCGGGTCACCGCCGGGCGCGCGCGGCGGACAGGCTCCTCCTCGTCCTCCGGCTCCTCCAGGCGCAGAAGACGACGCGCCCGCTGCGCCCACAGGTGATACGGCTGCCAGCGCAGCAGCCAGATGATCCAGTCGATGACCAGCCCGCAGGCGATGAGCACCAGCGCGATCCACAGCCAGTTCTTGCCCAGAAAGGCCAGCGCCGTCGTGTGATCCGACGAAAACAGCGCCCAGATGCCGCTGACCAGCGCGCGCACCCAGCTCATGAGCACGGAAAACAGCGAATCCGCAAGCGTTCCCATGGTTCCTCCTTCCGGCCCGCGCCCCGGGGCCGACCGATATGATCAAAAATCCGGTCGCAGCATGCGGCCGGAAAAGGGCGTCTGGCGCCCGGATGGTTCATCATTCCGCCTTGATCTGCACGGTCAGCTCCGGCGCGCTGAGCGCGCAGGAGAACGACGGCGCATTGTCGATGCGAATCTGCACGGGCAGCACATGCTCGCCCGGCTCCAGAGCGCCGCAGTCCACATAGAGGCGGACGCTGTCCTTGTCCAGCGAGGAGATGAAGCCGTAGCCGCCCGTGAGCTGCACGGTCAGCTGCCGGCTGGAGAGCGTCGCCCGCAGCCCCGCGCCCAGGCCGTCGATCTCCACCGGCACGCCGCGCAGCGTGCGCTCGATGGTCTTCTCCCGGATGTGCGCCGTGACGGCGATCTCGGTGGGCAGGGTATTCTCCGCGCCGGTGACGCGGCGCAGCTTCACATAGCCGCTGACGTCCTGCGTCGCGCCGGTAATGTCCAGCGGCTGGTCGGTCGTCAGGAACTCCAGGCTGTCGAGCGTCTCCTGCCGTGCGGCGACGCTGAGCGCCTCCGGCTGGGCCGACACGCCTGCCAGCTCATAGCCCTCGGCAGGCTCCCCCTGCACCAGCGTATCCAGCGCCAGGGGCACGTCCCGTGCGGGCACCAGCTCCGTATCCACGACGATGGCGTCGGTGATGACGGTCTGGTTGGTCACCTCCAGCTTGTCGGAGACAACGGCGCTGCCCTGTGCGTCCTGCAGCTCGATGACCAGCGCGGTGCGGTCGCTCATGCGCTCGATGGAGAGCGCGCCAAGGTCGAGCCGGGCCACCGCGCGCGACACGCTCGACACCAGCGACTGCGGTCCGGAGACGGAGAGCATCGTCGGGTCGGTCTTGTAGGCGTCCAGATAGACGCCCTGCGGCGCTTCGCCGGTCATCTCCAGCACGACCGGCACGCGGCGGGTCATGTAGCGCTCGACGTTCACTGTGATGCTGGACGGCTCGCAGGAGACCACCGGCCCATAGAGCTGGGAGGAGAAGTTGATCTCCAGCGTGTTCTGCCCCTCGCCCTGGATCTTGGACAGGTCGAAGTGCGGGTTGTAGGACGTGCCGCTGACGCGGCTGTAATTCTGCTGCGTGACCTCCACGCTCAGGCGCACGCCCGGCACGAGCGCGGCGATATCGTCCATGACGATGTAGCCGCGGCTCTTGAGGGTGGCCTCGCCCGTGACGCTCACCGCCACGTTGGGGAAGACCTTCTCGCGGGTGAGCGTGCCGTCGGAGGCGACCAGCGCGCTCCAGATGAGCACCGCCGCCAGGAACGAGATCACCAGCAGAAAGCGCTTGCTCGACAGAAGACGCGTCATCCAGGCGCGCAGCTCCTTGAACGGGCCGCGCGGGGCGTCAGGCCTTTTGGTCGGTCTGCTGTTCATCATGGGCATCCCGCCTCCTTTGCTTGAGATGCAGCCTGGGCAGGATCGGGCGGCTGTCCTTCTCCTCGGTGTCGTACAGGCCGCGGAGGATGCTGCGCAGCGACGCCTCGTCCAGATGGCGCACCAGATGGCCGCCCTGCGCCATGGAAATGATGCCCGTCTCCTCGGAGACGATGAACACCGTCGCATCGGATACCTCGCTCACGCCCAGGCCGGCGCGGTGGCGCGTGCCCAGATCGCGGCCCACGCCCGTGGTGTCGGACAGGCGCAGCAGGCACGCGGCGGAGAGCACGCGGTCGCCGCGGATGACGACGGCGCCGTCGTGCAGCGGGGTGTTCGGCTCGAAGATATTCTCGATCAGCGGCTGGGAGATCACCCCGTCCACGCGCGTGCCGGTGGCGATCACGTCGTTGAGGCGGGTCTTGTTTTCGATGACGATCAGCGCGCCTACCCTTCGGCGGGACATGTGCTCGATCGCCAGGATCATTTCGTCGATGATCAGGTCGGTGTTGCTCACCGATGCGCCGCGGCCCGCGGGATCCAGCAGCATGGCGCTGGTGCCCAGCTCCTCCAGCACGCGGCGGATCTCCGGCTGGAACAGCACGATCAGCAGCACAGGCCCGGCGTTGAGCGCCCAGGACAGCAGCGCATGAATGGTGCGCATGCCAATGAGATCGCTCAGCCAGGTGGCGGCGATCAGCACGCATACGCCCTTGAGCGTCTGGGACATGCGGGTCTGCCGGATGTGCACCAGCAGCTCATAGAGCAGGAAGGTGAGCAGGAGGATGTCGACCAGATCGACCAGCCGCGGCCGGTGGAATAGATTCCACACAATCGCGGCAAACTGTTCGCCAATCGCGTTCACGGCGCATCCCCCCATTAAACCCATCGTATGAGCCTATTATACACCATTGATTTGCGATATGACAGGGGGGAATTGCTTGGTTTGGAGACAATTTTTGCCCCGCGGGGCGACGGCAAATCGCCCGCGGGGCCGTATGGCTTTGTAACGGAATCAGGCGCTGGCGCCGTCGGCGTGCACCTGGGCATGCGTCTCATGCGAATGGCCAAAGAGCATCGAGATGCTCCAGATGCCCGCCGCGCCGATGATCGTGTACAGGATGCGGGAGATCAGCGCCGCCTGGCCGCCAAAGAGGAAGGCCACCAGGTCAAACTGAAACAGGCCGATCAACCCCCAGTTGATCGCGCCGATGATCACCAGCAGCAGAGACAGTCGATCCATGAAATCCACTCCTTTCTGTGCAGACAGTGTGCACGAAAGGCAGGCGGACTATTCACTCCCGCTTTTGAAAATCGAGCACCTTGCCGCCGGTGCCCGTCAGCAGCTGCGCTTCCTTGGGCCAGGCGCGCGGGGGCACGTCCTTGATCAGGCCCTCGCGCACGCAGGCGCAAACCAGGCGAATGGCGTACTCCGCCGCCGCCTCCTTGGGGAAGCCCAGCGACTGGGCAAGCAGCAGGAGCTCCTCGTACGTATCCGCGTCCAGCTCCACGGTAAGGGTCTGTCGCATCTGTGTGCCTCCTTTTGGGCTATACGGCGCCGCCGTCGGACACAATGAGCATGTCCGACACGCAGTCGCGGCGCGCCACGCTCACGCGCACATCCGTCCCGACCGCGCAGCCCGCCTCGTTCAGCGCGCCGCATACGGTATTATATGCCAATTCCGGCAAATTATTGTCCTGTGACAGATGCGCGAGAAAAACCGCGCGCGTGCCGCCCTCCACCAGGGTGCGCAGGGCCTTGGCGCAGTCCTCGTTGCACAGATGGCCCTTCGCGCCCAGGATACGCCGCTTGAGGTGGGCGGGATACGGCCCGCGCTGCACCATCTCCACGTCGTGATTGGCCTCCAGCACCAGCGCCTGGCTGCCGGCGACGGCATCCATCCAGGTGGGGCTGATGTGGCCCAGGTCGGTGGCCACGGCGCAGCGCAGGCCGCGGCAGTCAAAGGCGTAGCCCACCGGCTCGCTGGCGTCGTGCGGGATCGGGAAGGGGCGCACGTTCATGCGGCCGATGTAGAAATCCTCGCCGGTATAGAAGGTGCGCACGCACGCGGGCGGGATGCCTGCCTCGCGCAGGAGGATGCCGTTCCAGGTGCCCTCGTTGGCGTAGACCGGCAGGCGGTATTTGCGGCAGAGCACGCCCAGGCCGCGCACATGATCGACGTGCTCGTGGGTGATCAGGATGGCGTCCAGATCGCGCACGTCCACGCCGATCTCACAAAGACCCGCCTGAATGCGCGACGCGCTCACGCCGGCGTCCACCAGCAGGCGCACGCCGCCGCAGGAAATATAAACGCTGTTTCCGGAGGAGCCGGAAAACAGCGGACAAAGTGTGAGCTGCATGCCTTTACAAATTCCTCTCGATCCGTTACAATCTCCATACACATTATAGCGCATCCGCCGCGCGGCGGCAAGGAGACAATCATGGACAAGAATCGACTTTGGGGCAGAATCGTTCGACACCACCGCATCGTGCGCCACGAGACCGTGACCATCGAGGGCGACGCGCCGGAGGATCTGGAGGCCGCGTTTCTGGAGCTGTGCCGCCGCTTTGACGTGCAGCGCCCGCTGCAGCTGCCCAAGCACAACCGGGAGTATGAGCAGTTTGGCCGGACGGCCTACACGCGCGAGCACTTCACCGAGCCGGTGGACTTCGACTGCCTGGAGATCGAGCTGATCCAGCCCGACGGCGAAAAAAAGCACGCCGCCCATCGCGTGCCGCTGATGGACGCATGAGCGGGGTGACGGGGCGCTTTGCGCCCACGCCCAGCGGGCGGCTGCACCTGGGCAATCTGCTGTGCGCGCTGCTTGCGTATCTCTCCGCGCGCAGCCAGGGCGGGCGCTTTCTGCTGCGCATCGAGGATCTGGACGCCCCGCGCTGCCCCCGCCGCCTGGCACAGCAGTGCATCGCCGATCTGCAGTTTCTGGGCTTTGACTGGGACGAGCCGCCGCTCTTTCAGAGTGAGCGCACGGCGGTCTATCAGCAGGTTTTCGATCGGCTGACCGGCATGGGGCTGATCTACCCGTGCTTTTGCACCCGCGCGCAGCTGCACGCCGCCGCCGCGCCCAACCTGGGCGACCGCGAAAGCGTGTACAGCCGCGCGTGCCTGCGCCTGACGCCGGAGGAGATCGAAGCGCGCATGCGCACGCGCCGCCCGGCCATGCGCCTGCTGGTGCCGGACGAGGACGTGTCCTTTGTGGACGGCCACTACGGCGCGATCACCGAAAACCTCGCCAGGGACTCGGGCGACCCGATCCTGCGCCGGTCGGACGGGCTGTTCGGCTATCAGCTGGCCGTGGTGATCGACGACGCGCTTTCCGGCGTGACGGAGATCGTGCGCGGACGGGATATCCTGCCCTCCACGGCGCGCCAGATCTATCTGCAGCGAACGCTGGGCTTTGAAACGCCCGTCTACCGCCACATCCCGCTGCTGCTGGACGATCAGGGCCGCCGCCTGGCCAAGCGCGACGGCGACCTCGACCTGACCGCGCTCTCCCGGCGCTATTCACCGGAGCAGATTCTGGGCATGCTGGCCTTCAGCGCCGGCGTGATCGGGGAAAACCGCCCCGCCGCGCTTGCGGAGCTGGTGCGGGCATTCGACTGGAAAAACGTCAAAACAGAGGATATTTGCCTGCGCATGCAGGCGTAGAAGCTTTCGGGGCCGGACGGCATTGCCGTCCGGCCCCTTGTCTGTCTGGTTATGTCTGCCCCTCCTGCGGCCGGGTCAGGCTCCGGATCCAGCGGAAGCTATTGCAGTAGATGCCCGCGGTGAAGCACTTGAGCGTCTGATCGGCGTTAAGCGCCAGCATCACCACGACCGGCGCTGCGTTCCAGCGGAATGCGCACAGCAGCGACAGGGGGATCGCAAAGCCCCAGATCACGAACAGGTCGACGATCAGCACGAAGCGCGGATTGCCGCCGCCAGCGATGATGCCCGTGTTCACGCACATCTGGTACGAGGTTTCCACCAGCACCAGCGCCTCGACCAGGATGAACTGCCTGGCCAGGCGCAGCGTCTCCGGCTCCAGCGTGTACAGGCGAAGCAGCGGCGTGCGCAGCAGCAGCAGGATGCCGCACAGCGACAGGCCGATGCAGCCATAGATCGCCTGAAGCGTCCGGGTGTACGCGCGGATTTTGTCCATGTCGCCCTCGCCGACGGCCTTGCCGATGATGACCGAGGATGCCGATGCCGCGCCGACGCTCGTCACCTTCAAAAACAGGAAAATCGTCGAGGAAATGGCGTGCGCCGCAATCGCACTGGAGGACATGTGCCCCAGGATGACCGTCTGCATCGCGGTATTCAGCCCCCAGAGGGCATTGGTCACGATGACCGGAATGCTCACGCGGGCAAAATCGCCCAGCAGCGTGCGCTCCAGCCGCAGCAGGTCGCGGGGGCGCAGGCGCAGCCGCTGATCCGCCGTCAGCGTGCCAATGGCCGCGCCGCGCGCACCCAGCTCCGGCAAACCAAACCGTCCCTGGATCAGCACGAAGTTGATCGAGCAGTTGACCAGAAGCGCCATCACCGACACGTTCAGCGCGATGCGCACCCGCTCCACCGCGCGCAGCCCGCCCAGCAGCACCGTCGTCGCCGCGAAAAAGACGTAGCTGTAGCGCACGATGGACAGATACGCGCAGCCCTGCTCGATGATCGCCGGATCCGCCGTAAACAGCCCCACGATGAACCGCGGCCACGCGCTCACCAGCGCCAGCAGCACCGCAGCCACAGCCAGCGCGCCCCAGAAGGCAATCGCCGTCAAGCGGCGGATGGGCGCGATCTGCTGCTTGCCCCAATACCGGCTGGCCAGCACAATCATGCCGTTGGAAAAGCCGAACACCAGCTGCTGGAGGATGAACTGAATCTGATTGACCGCCGCCACGCCGGAGAGCGCCGTCTCTGAATAGCTGCCCAGCATCACGTTGTCCGCCAGGTTGACGCTGAGCACCACAGCCTGCTGCACCATCAGCGCCAGCGTCAGGCGCAGGAAGGTGCGGTAAAACGATTTGTCCTTGGTAAACATCCGCTGCTCCTTCTGTCTGCACGGGAAAGGGCGGGCACTCCGCCGGAAGCGCCCGCCCATGTCTGCCGATTATTCCACCTCGACCAAATTGATCATCACGACCGGGCGGCGCTTGGTGCGCTCGTAGAGGAAGGAGCGCATCTGCCCCTGCATCTGCCCGGAGGACACGGCCTCGCGCACCTTCTTGCCGGAGGCGATCGTGCGGCTGACCATGTTGGCCGCGTGCTGGCGGCAGGCCGCCTCGACCTTCTGGTGCTCGCTGTCGTAGAGGAAGCCCATCGCGCTGACGACCGGCTTGGCCACCATCTCCCCCGTCCTGGCGCTGACGGCCAGCGCGATGGAGACCACGCCGTCGTCGGAGAGCAGCTTGCGCTCCCGCAGCACGGAATTGTCCACCTCGCCCTTGGACGAGCCGTCGATGAGCACGGCCTCGCCGTTGGTGAAGCCGGTCACGCGGGCGGAGCCCTTCGTGATCTCGAAGATATCGCCGTTGGCCAGGATGAAGATGTTCTCAAACGGCACGCCCAGCTTGTGCGCCAGCTCCGC
>JBJEYK010000262.1:0-3907 GCA_051886775.1 Candidatus Ventricola sp.
CCCGGTCGAGCACGCGCTGGGCGACGCAGTTCATCAGGAACGTCTTGCCCAGGCCGGTGCGCCCGCACAGCAGCAGGCCCTTGCCCTCGCCGGGGGCAAAGCTGTCCGCGTAGCCCTCGCAGTACTCGCGGCACTTGCGGATGAAGCCGCGCTGCGTGCCTCTGCGCCCCTCGATGGGCGTATCGGGGAAGATCGTCTCGTCGAACGCGGCGAAATTCTCGCGCTCCAGCGGGCGCAGCCCCTCGTCCTGATAGAGCCGGGAGAGGATCGCGCGCTTCAGGCAGGCGCACATCTCGTGCACCGGTTCGCCGACATAGCCTGTATCCCGGCAGGCCGCGCAGCGGTATACCGGCTGCAGATAGTCCTCCGGCAGGCCGCAGGCGCAAAGCGACCTGCGCAGCTGCGCGTTGATGGACGCCATCTGCGCCTGCATCGACGCGGAGATCGCCTTCGCCTGATCCGGCGCGGCGAACGCGCCCCGCATGCCGGAGAAGAACAGCTGCTGCCGGCGCTCGAGCAGCTCCCGCACGGCGGGGCTCTTCTCCTCCGCCTCGGCGCGGCGGCGCTTTTCCTCGGCCAGATTGGCCGCGCGCTGGTTTTCCAGGTTGGACAGCGCTTCGCGCGTCACGTTTTCTCTGCTGAGCATCAGGTGTCCTCCTCGTCAAAGTCCAGCACGGCGGCGCTGTACGTCCTGCGCCGCTCCTCGGGCGTATAGCGCAGCAGCGTGTCCTGCGCGCGTGCGCCCTGCTGCGCCGCCTGCGCAGGCTGCGCGCGCACATGGCTCTCGTGCTCCGCGCGCGCGGCCTCCTGCGTGGTGATCCCCGCGCGCTGCCAATCCGCCAGAATGCGGTTGATCGTCATCATCGGCGCGCTGCTTCCTCGCGCGTACTGCGCACTCAGCAGCACCAGCTCCATGGTCATGCCCCATTCGCCCATCCAGCGGCAGAGCAGGTCGCGGTCGGGCTGGTTGGTCTTCTTCTCCAGGCCCGCCGCCTCGTAGATTTCGCGAAGCTGGCTGTTCAGCGCGCGCTGGCGGGCGCTCTCGGCGCGCACAGCATCGGGTGTGGTCAGCCCCCGGCTGCGCCAGCGCTCCAGCCAGATGCCCACATCGTCCATGCTGCCGCCGCCCGCACGCCGGTGCGCGCCCGCCGCAGCCATCAGGATCAGCTCGTCTCCCGCGCCGTCGGCGCGCCAGCTCTCGATGAGCGCCAAATCCTCCGCCGTTGGCGTGACGCCCTTGCGCCCCAGTGCGCCGAGCACCTCGCGCGCGAAGTCCCGCGAGGTGCGCTCCCCGGCAAAGCCGCTCGCAATCGCCTGTGCGTCGTGCCGGCCCAGCTGATGCTGGCGCAGCAGGATGCTGTCCAGGTAGGCCATCGTGGGCACGCCCTTGGTCGTCTCGCGGCAGGCCTCCTGCACGGCCTGCGGCGTGAAGCCCCAGTCGTCGATCCACTTTTTGTACAGGGTCTTCTGGTCCTCGCTGGGGTCGCCCTTCTGCCCCAGCCGCGTAAGCAGCCTGCGCAGCTCCTTCTCGCGCTCGCCAGTGAGGATGAGCATCTTCTCCGCGTCCTCCAGCGTGCGCACGCCGCCCTGCGCCCATTCCTTCGCGACGCGGTCTGCGATCTTGAGGGACACCCGCCCCGTGCTGCTGCGCTCCCTCTGGCTGCGCAGCAGCATGACGACGACCTCCTCAGGCAGCTCGTAGACCTCCACCCAGTCCAGGATGGTCTGATAGTCGTTGTCGCCCAGGGTCTGCGCGTCCAGCGTGCGGCGCACCTCGTCCATGAAGTTGCGGTGATACAGCTGTTCGCCGGGCTTCTCCGCGCGGGTGAGGGTGATCTGCTTGAGGTTGTAGAACGCGTAGCAGACGGGCCGGTCGCCCGTCCTGCGCACGAGGCCCTCGCGCTCCCAGTAGCGGAACGCGCGCTCGACCTCCTCCTGCGTCTGATCCAGATCGCGCGCCATGGAGGCGAGGCTCATGCGCTGCGAATCGTGGTAGCAGAGCATCAGGCCATAGAGATAGACCTTGACAAAATCCCCCGGCGCGCGCAGCATGTACTCGGTGATGAACATGTTCTCCACCGGCGTCGCGTCAAAGAGCGCCGAATTCTCGTCAAATGCACAAAAGGCCATCTGTGTCTTCCTCCCCGCGTCCTGCGCGCCGATATCCATCTTATTGTACCACAGCGGGCGGGTGCGTTGCAACGCTTTGCCGTTGACAGCCAGCCCGCCAGCCCTTAAAATAGGGAAAGACCCCCCACGACCCCCATGACCCGAATCGAGGACGAATGAACAGAAAGAGCATCCTGCAATACCTCGGCGCGCTGGCCGCCTGCTTTTTGATCGGGTGCTGCGGCGCGCTCCTGCTTTCCTGGATCGACGCGCTGCCCATCCGCCCGCTGGAGGGCGGGCAGACGCTTGCGCTCACCGGCTTTTCCCTGTGCGTGCCGGAGGACTATGTCTTCGAGGATCTGACCCGCGTCCATCACGAGGAGGGCGGCGACGCCATCTTCTGCGCCAGCCTGCGCAATGCGCAGGACACGCTGCTCGTCTACTGCTACCGCAACGAGACGGGCGACAGCCTCGAGGGCTACGACGAGCAGGCGCTGGTCACCCACTACATGCGCCAGGGCGCGTCCCAGGTGCGCACGCGCACGCTCGGCGGCCGCCGCTTCATCTGCTATCGCGTTTCGGTGGAAACGATGAACGGCACACAGGCCTGGGACACCTACGAGACCTGGGACGAAACGCTGCAAATCGCCTTCGAGACACAGATGCCCCCCGCCCGCGCGCTGTCCATCCTGGCGACCATCCAATTTGACCCACCATCCATCCCGTGAGAAAGGAACCGACATGGCGTTTGCTCATCTGCATCTGCACACCGAATACAGCCTGCTCGACGGCGCGAACCGCATCGGCCCGCTTCTGGACCGCGTCAAGGAGCTGGGCATGGACGCCTGCGCCATCACCGACCACGGCGTGATGTACGGCGTGGTGGACTTCTACACCGAGGCGAAGAAGCGCGGCATCCACCCGGTCATCGGCTGCGAAATCTACACCTGCGACAACATGGACGACCGCTCCGCCGCCACCGGCATGCGCGCGACCAATCACCTCATCCTCCTGTGCGAGACGCAGGAGGGCTATCAGAACCTCACCCGCCTGGTCAGCGAGGCCTGGACGCGCGGCTACTACTACCGCCCGCGCGTGGACATGGCCTGCCTGCGCAAGTACAGCCGGGGGCTGATCGCCTCCAGCGCGTGCCTGTCCGGCAAGCTGGACAAGCTGCTGCTGGACGGTCGTTTTGACGACGCCTGCGCGCACGCGCGCGAGATGGAGGCGCTCTTTGGCAAGGGCAATTACTTTATCGAGCTGATGGATCACGGCCTGGAGGACGAGCGCCGTGTGCTGCCCGAGCTGGTGCGCGTAGCAGAGGCGACCGGCATCCCGCTCATCGCCACCAACGACTGCCACTACCTGCGCCGCGAGGACGCCGAGGCGCAGGAGGTGCTCATGTGCATCCAGACGGGCAAGACCCTCGAGGACGCCAACCGCATGCGCATGGAATCGCGAGAGCTGTTCGTCAAGAGCGAGCAGGAGATGGCGCAGCTGTTTGCTGCCTGGCCGGACGCCTTAGCGCGCACAGAGGAGATCGCCAGGCGCTGCCAGGTGGAATTCGTCTTTGGCGAGACGAAGCTGCCCCGCTTCCCCACCCCGCCGGGCGAAACGAGCGAGCAGATGCTGCGCCGCCTGTGCGAGGAGGGGCTTGCCGGGCTGTACCAGCCCGTCACGCAGGAGGCGCGCGACCGCATGGAATACGAGATCGGCGTCATCGCGAGGATGGGCTACGTCGACTACTTCCTCATCGTCTGGGACTTCATCCGCTATGCCCGCAGCCAGGGCATCGTCG
>JBJEYK010000263.1:0-18594 GCA_051886775.1 Candidatus Ventricola sp.
AGCTTCCCGAGGACGACGAGCCGCCCGAGCCAAAGTATTCGCCGTAGGCCACGGCCTCGCCGCTGTAGAGGATGGAGAGCGTGCCCGGCCCGGCCACGCCGTCCGCCGTCAGGCCGTTGGCCTCCTGAAAGAGCTTGACCGCGCGGTCCGTCGCCGAGCCGAACTGCCCGTCCGGCTCCGCGCTCAGGTAGCCCAGGCCCTTCAGGTATTGCTGGAGCACCAGCACCTCGCTGCTCTTGTCGCCCCTTCGCAGCGTGCTCAGCGACGCGGGGGCCGAGGTAGGCATCTCCTGCGCGCCGCCCGCCGCCCCGGCGGGGATGGCCGAGCCGCTCTCCAGCTTGCTTTGCGTGCCCTTGCCCGCGATGCCGTCCGCCGTCAGGCCGTTGGCGCGCTGGAAGTCGATGACGGCCTGCGTCGTCTCCTCGCCAAAGCGCCCGTCGATGCGGCCCGCGTAGTAGCCCAGCTCAAACAGGCGCGCCTGCAGGATATACACATTCTCGCCCGAGTCGCCCTCGCGCAGCACGACCGTGCCGGAGGGCGCCGGCGAGGGCGTCACGCGCGTGGCCGCCTTGCAGCTGCCCGCCAGCTTGCGCAGCGTGGTCGCGCCGGCATTGCCGTCGGCGGTCAGGCCGTTGTTCTGCTGGAAGGCGATCAGCGCGGTCTGCGTCTCCTGGCCAAATACGCCGTCCGCCACGCCGTCGAGGTAGCGCAGCTCGATGAGCCGCTCCTGCAGGGCATAGACGTCGTTGCCCGTCATGCCCAGCGTCAGCGTGCGCGACGCGCCGGGATCCGCCGTGGCGACGGGATTGCTGGCATAGCGCGCGCTCGCGGAATAGAGCTTGGCCTGCGTCTGCGCGCCGGCCTGACCGTCGCCGGAGAGGCCGTTGTTGCGCTGAAAGGCCTTCACGGCGCTGACCGTCGTCTCGCCGTAGATGCCGTCCACGCCGCCGGCGTAGTAGCCCAGCTCCGCCAGGCGCGCCTGGAGCTTGCGCACCTCCAGGCCGAAGGCGCCCTGCTTGAGCAGCAGGTATTCGCCGGAGCTTGCGGACGCGCTGACGGTCTTGGGCTGCGCGCTGCTGCTGTAAAGCAGATCCTGCGTCTGCCGGCCCGCGATGCCGTCCGCCGTCAGGCCGTTGCGCTGCTGGAACTCCGTGACGGCGCTCTGCGTCCCGGCGGCATACTTGCCGTCGATCGTGCCGGTGTAATACCCCAGCTCGGACAGGCGCGCCTGCAAATCGCGCACGTCGCTGCCGGTGGAGCCCATGCGCAGCACGGGATAGCCCGCGTTGTAGTCTTCCGTGGAGGTAGCCCAGCTCTGTGCGTCGGGCGCGGCGGTGGCCGCCACGCGCGGCGTCGCCGTGGGCAGGCTGCCCGCCGTCCAGTCCTCCCAGGTGCTCTGGTCGCTTGCCTGCCAGGTGTCCGGCGTGGGCGAGGGCGTGGGCGCGGCGGTCGGCGTGCTCGTCGCCAGCGGCTGCACGGTGCCAAAGGGCACGGCGCCCTCGTTGATCACCAGCGGGTCGAGCGTCGGGTCGGGCTGCATCATGCAGCCGCCCGCCGTCAGCAGCATACCGGCGAGCAGCGCCCCGAGCAGTCCCCTCTTTGCGCGTGTGTTCATAGCGCGTTTCTCCCCCTGTCGTGATGCGTTGGTCTCATTCGCCCGCGAGGATCGCGTCCACCTCGTCCAGGCTGCAGATCGTGTAGGCGACGGGCAGGCCGCTCTCATTGGCCTTGCCCTGCGGGTTGTACCAGCAGGCGTCCACCCCGGCGTTGGCCGCCGCGGCGATATCGCTGGAGAGCGAGTCGCCCAGCATCAGCACGCGACTGCGGTCGTTGACGCCGGCGATGGCCATGCCCGCCTCGATCATCTTCGGATCGGGCTTGGCCGCGCCGACCTCCTCGCTGATGACCATGCCGCGGATGTAGTGGCGCGCTTCGCTGCCGTCCATGCGGCCATGCTGCACGCGGGCGATGCCGTTGGTCACGATGATCACGGGCAGCAGGCGGCTCCAGCGGCGCAGCGCGTCGATCGCGCCGTCGATGGGCACGCTCTGGCGGCCCAGCGCCTCCACAAAGGCCTGCGCCATCGCCTGCGCATCCAGCTCCGCGCGGCTGATCGCCTCCAGGAACTGCTCGAACCTGCGCACGCGCAGCGCGCTCTGGGTGATGCCGCCCTGTTCGAAGAGCCGCCACAGCGCCTCGTTGATGCGCGAATAGGTGGCCAGCCTATCGGCGGTGGCCTCCAGCCCCATGCGCTGGCAGGCCTCGGCAAAGGCGTTCTCCTCCGCCTTGCCAAAGTCAAAGATCGTGTTGTCCGCGTCGCACAGCAGGACGTCGTATCGGGTGCTCATGGTTCTGTCTCCTTTGTCTCCATCTGTCTTGCGTCGGGATCATCGGCCCGGCTGTCCCCCGGGCGCCGGAGAAACCGGCTTTCCCTCCGGGGGCGGATGAGGCCGTCTCTGCTGCCTGTCCCGCCCGCATGCTCCTCACCTATACAAACGCGGCTGCGGACGAATTTCATCCGCAGCCGAGCCAAAAATCATTCCTCGCGCGCCAGATCGCTGCGGCTGCCGGAGACGAGATCGATGTTCTCGTACCGGTCGGCATCGTCGATGAGCGCGCTCAGGCCGTGCGCCACGCACAGCTGCGGCTCGTCCGCCAGCGTCGTGCGGATGCGCAGCTGGTCGGTAATCACCTCGTCAAGGCCGAAGAGCTGCGCGCCGCCGCCCGAGAGCGTGATGCCCTCGTCAAACACATCGCTGGCCAGCTCCGGCGGCGTGCGCTCAATGATGCGGTGCAGCGCGCTGATCAGCTCGCGCAGCGGCTCCTCCAGCGCCTCGATCATCTCCTCGGAGCTGACCGTCACCGCGCGCGGCAGGCCGGAGACCAGGCTGCGGCCATAGGCGTCCATCGTCAGCTTCGCGCCGCGCATGCGGGCGGAGCCGATGTTGATCTTCAGCTCCTCCGCCGTGCGCGAGCCGATGAGCAGGTTGTGCTTTCTGCGCAGGTAGTCGATGATGGCCTCGTCGAACTTGTCGCCGCCCGCGTCCAGAATATCCCAGACGATCTGATGGCCGAAGGAAAAGACGGACACGTTCGTCCTGCCGCCGCCCACGTCGATGTTCATGCGGCCATAGGGCTGGTCGATGCGGATGCCCGCGCCGATGGCCGAGGCCACGTTCTCGTCGACCGGCACCACGCTGCGCACACCGGCGTCCACCAGCACGTCCACCAGCGTCTGCCGCTCGCTGGGGGCCATGCCGCCGGGCAGCGCCAGCAGCAGCCGCGGCCTGAAGGCCGCGCGCTTGCCGACCACCTTGCGCAGGAAGTAGCGCAGCATCTTGCTGACCAGGTCGAAGCTGCGGATGCGCCCCTCGCTGAGCGGGCGCTCCACGATCATGCCGGCGGGCGTTCGGCCATACATGCGCCTGGCCTCCTCGCCGACGGCGACCACGTCGCGCGTCTGGCGGTCATAGGCCACATAAGCCGGCTCGCTGAGCACGATGCCCTTGCCCCGTACGACCAGATGCACCGTGGAGGTGCCCAGATCCATTCCCAGTTCGTCGATGCCAAACATGCAAACTCCTTTATCCGTCCTCGCCCGTATCAGGGCGTGCGCCGTCGCGCATGCGCGCGTACCGCCTGCGCGTGGCCTCGCCGCCGCGCAGATGGCGCTCCGCCTTGTTGCGGCCAAACACCGCGGCCACCTCGCGCGCCATCGCCTGCGACAGGCGCGGCAGGCGCGTCTCCATGTCCTTGTGTACCGTCGACTTGGACACCCCAAGCACGCGGGCCGTCTGCCGCACGGTCGCCCCGTGGGCGACGATGTAATCCGCTTCCTCCCGCACCCTGTGCTCAATCGCCGGATTCACGCGCATCCCCCCAGACAGTCTCGTCAGTCCGGGCTATCCTATGCGCCTGGGGGAAAAAGCTGACTATCCGCCGTCAGGAAGCGTTTGCGGGCGTCTTCACGCCTTCATCATACCGCACAGGAGCGCACGCGTCAAGCGGGCAGGCTCAGCCCTCGTCCGCGCCAAAATAAGCCAACGCCCTGTCCTCGTCGCCCTCGTAGAGCACGGCCTCCAGCGTAAGGCCCCGGGCCGGAGCCGTCTGGCCGAGCAGCAGGCGGTCGCCGGTGGCAATCGCCGCAGCGATGGCCCCGGGCGCGCGCCGCCCCTGGCCGACCTCGATGAGCGTCCCGGCGATGATGCGCACCATGTTGTACAGGAAGCCGTCGCCCATCACCAGCAGCGTCACCTCGTCGCCGCTGCGCGTGACCCGGGCGCGGTGAATCGTGCGCACGGTGCTCTTGGCCACGCTGCCGCTGGCGGCGAACGCCGCGAAGTCGTGCGTACCCAGCAGCGCCTGCGCCTCCCGGTGCATCAGCGCCGCATCCAGCGGCAGCGGCACGTGCGCGCTGTACTGCCGGCCGATGGCGCGGTCGTGGCGGCTGTTGGTGATCGCGTAGCGATACACCTTGCCCGCCGCGCTGTACCGGGCGTGGAAGCCCGCCGGCGCTTCGCCGCTGTGCCGCACCCGGATGTCGAACGGCAGCATGGTGTTCAGCGCGAAGGCCAGCTTCTCCGGCGGGATGCGCGTGGCGCTGTCGAAGTGGGCGCACAGCCCGCGCGCATGCACGCCCGCATCCGTCCGGCTGGAGCCGACGACGGACGCCTGCCCGCCCGTCAGGCGCTCAAGCGCCTCCTCCAGCGCCTGCTGCACGCTGGGGCCATTTTGCTGCCGCTGAAAGCCGCAGTACGCCGTGCCGTCGTATTCCACAATCAGAAAAAAGCGCCGCTGCCCCTCGGGCGGATGATCCGCGCCGGAGGGACGGTGCTTGCTGTGAAGCGTCAGGTCAGCCAAGGAGCATGCCCTCCGCCACGATCAGCGCGATGAACGCCGCGGTCGCCAGCAGGCCATAGAGGTCGAGCCGGGTGTAGCGCAGCTCGCGCAGGCGGGTGCGCTTGTCGCCCCCGCGGTAGCAGCGCGCCTCCATCGCCATGGCCAGATCGTTGGCCCTGCGGAACGCGCTGACGAACAGCGGCACCAGCAGCGGGATCATCGCCTTGGCCCGGGCGATGAGGTTGCCGGTTTCAAAGTCGGCGCCGCGCGCCATCTGCGCCTTCTGGATCTTGTCGGTTTCCTCCAGCAGGGTGGGGATGAAGCGCAGGGCGATGGTCATCATCATCGCCAGCTCGTGCGCCGGGAAGTGGAAGCGCTGCAGCGGGCGCATCAGGCTCTCCAGGCCGTCGGTCAGCTGGATGGGGCTGGTGGTCAGCGTCAGCACGGACGTGCCCATCACCAGGAAGACCAGGCGCAGCGCGAAGAAGATCGCGCGCTCGAGCGCCTCGCGCGTGAGCGTCAGAAAGCCGAGCGAGAAGATCACCGTCTCGCCCTGCACGAAGAACAGATTGAGGATAAAGGTGAACAGGATGATGAAGCGCAGGGGCTTGACGCCCTTGACCAGATAGGAAAACTGAATGCCGGAAATGCGCACCACCAGAAACAGGAAGCCCAGCGCCAGCAGATAGCCCGGCAGGTTGCTCACCATGAACACGCCCACAATGTAGGCGATGGTAAACATCAGCTTGGCGCGCGGATCCATGCGGTGAATCGCGGATTCGCCCGGGAAATACTGGCCCAGCGTGATATCCTTAAGCATGGCGGCCTCCCTTCCCGGCGATGGCCTCGATCGCCGCGCGAATCTCCTCGATGCGGTAGATGCCCTCGGGGATGGCGAAGCCCTTCTCGCGCAGCCGGTCGGCCAGCTCCACGGCCTGCGGCACATCCAGCCCCATGCCGCGCAGTTCCTCGCCGCAGGCAAACACGTCGCGCGGCGCGCCGTCCATGGCGACCTCGCCGCGGTTCATGACGATCACGCGCTCAGCCAGCGCGGCCACATCGTCCATCGAGTGGCTGACCATCACAATCGTCGCGCCGGACTCGCTGTGCAGGTCGCGGATCAGGCCCAGAATCTCCTCGCGGCCGCGCGGGTCAAGCCCGGCGCACGGCTCGTCGAGCACCAGCACCTGCGGCTCCATCGCCAGCACGCCGGCGATGGCCACCCGGCGCATCTGCCCGCCGGACAGCTCGAACACCGAGCGCTCGTGCAGCGCGTCGTAATCCAGCGCCACGCGGCGCATCGCGTCCTTCACGCGGCGGGCGATCTCCTCCTCGTCCAGCCCCAGGTTCTTCGGGCCGAAGGCAATGTCCTTCTCCACGGTCTCCTCAAAGAGCTGGTTCTCCGGATACTGGAACACCAGGCCCACGCGCTGGCGGATGGCCCGGCGGTCGGTCTGCTTGTCGCTCAAATCCATGCCGTCCACGAGCACGCGCCCGCTGGTGGGCTGCACCAGGCCGTTCAGGTGCTGCACCAGCGTGGACTTGCCGCTGCCGGTGTGCCCGATCAGGCCGATGAACTCGCCGTCGCCGATGGTGAGGCTGACGTCGTGCAGCGCATGCGTCTCGTATGGCCCACCGGGCATGTACACGTAATTCAAATGCTCGATGACAATCGACATACTTCCTCCACCATTTCCTCCACGGTCAGCACGTCCGCGCGCACGTCCACGCCGCCCTTGCGCAGCATGTTGGCCAGATCGGTCATCGGCGGGACGTCCAGCCCCAGCGCGCGTACCCTCTCCACCTGCGTAAACACCTCGCGTGGGGTGCCGCTCATGGCGATTTTACCCTCGTCCATCACGATCACATAGTCGGCCTCGGCGGCCTCGCCCATGTAGTGCGTGATGATCACCACGGAAATGCCCTCCTCGCGATTGAGGCGGTGCACGGTCTGCATGACCTCCCGCCGGCCGCTCGGGTCGAGCATGGCGGTCGATTCATCCAGGATGATCACATCCGGCTTCATCGCCAGCACGCCGGCAATCGCCACGCGCTGCTTCTGCCCGCCGGAGAGCATGTGCGGCGCCTTCTTGGCGTACTGGCTCATGTTCACGGCGCGCAGCGCGTCGTCGATGCGCACGCGGATCTCCTGCGGGGGCACGCCGTTGTTCTCCAGGCCGAAGGCCACGTCCTCCTCCACCACGGTCGCCACGATCTGGTTGTCCGGGTTCTGGAAGACCATGCCCGCGTGCTGGCGGATGTCGAAGACCAGCTCGTCGTCCCGCGTGTCCAGTCCGCACACCCACACCGTGCCCGAGGTGGGCACATACAGGGCGTTGAAGAGCTTGGCCAGCGTGGATTTGCCGCTGCCGTTGTGCCCCAGGATAGCCAGAAACTCGCCGCGCTTCACCCGCATGCCCACGCCGTCCACGGCATTGCGCTGCGCTTCCGGGTAGGCGTACACAAGGTCGCTGGTGATGATCCTGTTTTCGTCTTGATTTGCCAAAGCTGTATTCCTCCAGGCGGGGGAAGACCCCGGTCAGTTGAACGTGACAACCTCTTCCTCCGGCTCGTCCGCCGGCTCCAGCGCCGTGACATACAGCACCGGGCCGACGCCCTTGTACTGCCTGCGCTCCTCGGCCTGCACGCGTGCGGTCACCATCTGCCAACTCTTGGCCGGCGGCATGGGCAAGCCGTTTGCCTTGGCGATGAAGCCCACGAAGCGCACGTCCTCCGCGCAGCAGACCATCGCCATGCGGCCCGGGACGTACTCGTCGCGGCCGATGTTGCGGCCCTTGTAGATGTAGCCCTTGAAGCGGACGGTCTTGCCGTCGTAGGCCTCGGGGTTCTCGGACGCGTCCAGGTAGAAGATGCCGAACTGGTGGTCGGCGATCTCCACGACCGGCGCGTCCATGTCGTAGGGCGGGGGCATGCCCGCGCCGTAGTCCTCGCTGGTGCCGTCGTCGTTCTCGAAGTAGAGCGAGGCCTGCGGGTTCATGCTGCGCACGTTGCGGTCGCGGATGAGCTGGCGGGTCTGCTCCGTCGCGCGGTTGAAGACGACCATGTCCGCGTCGGTGATGTGCTGGAGCATCCGCTGCCCCATGTTCTTGGCGTACAGGTCAAACGTTTCGGCGTTCACCGTGGTGATGATCTGGTACACCTCCAGCACCTTGGGCGTGCGCGCAAGCGCGGCGTCCAGGTCCCACATGCCGTTCATCTCCACGATGACGCGGTCGGGATGGTGCTTGCGCACGAAGGCGCGCAGCGTGTCCTCGCAGTACTCGTCCTCGTCCTCGATGCACTCGAGCACGGTGTGGTACTTTTTGAGGAACGCCGGGTCAAACTCCTCCATGCCCTCCTCGCACTGGATGAGCAGCGTGTTTTCGTCGCGAGTAAAGCCCGGGTCGCCCAGCACGCTGGCGATGAAGGAGGTCTTGCCGCTCTCCAGGAAGCCGGCAAACAGATAAACCGGAATCGCCATAGCCCGCCTCCGTTACACGCCGAACAGCGCAGTCAGGCCGTGCTCGTCCAGCTTGCTGCCGATCACGCACAGGCGGCCCGTGACGTCCGCCGCGCCATGGCGGATGTCCTGCTCGCCGGGGGTGTAGTCAAAGTGCAGCCAGCCGCCCTCCTGGCAGGGCACGATGCCCTTGGCGCGCAGCACGACGCCGTAGCGCTCGCTGTCCAATGCGCCGAGCATCCCCGCCAGCTCCGCCTCGCCGAAGGCACGCACCGTCTCCACGCCCCAGGAGGTGAACACCTCGTCGGCGTGATGGTGGTGGTGCTCGTGATCGTGGCAGCCGCAGGTGCAGTGCTCGTCGTGCTCGTGATCGTGGTCATGATGGTGCTCGTGCTCGTGATCGTGGCAGCCGCAGGTGCAGTGCTCGTCGTGCTCGTGATGGTGCTCGTGCTCATCGTGATCATGATCGTGATGGTGCTCGTGCTCATCGTGATCGTGGTCGTGATGATGCTCGTGCTCATCGTGATCATGGTCGTGATGGTGCTCGTGCTCATCGTGATCGTGGTCGCGATGGTGCTCGTGCTCATCGTGATCATGATCGTGATGATGCTCGTGATCGTGCAGCACAGCCTCCAGCATCTCCTCGGCCAGGCTATGATCCTTCTGCATGGCCTCCAGGATCTGCGCGCCGGTCAGCTCGTCCCATGGGGTCGTGATCAGGCGGGCCTTGTCGTTGTGCTCGCGCAGCAGCGCCACGGCTGCCTCCAGCTTCTCGCGGCTCATCTTCTGCGTGCGCGAGAGCAGGATCGTGCCGGCGTACTCGATCTGGTTGAGGAAGAACTCGCCGAAGTTCTTGATGTACATGCGGCACTTGGTGGCGTCGGCCACGGTCACGAAGCTGCCCATCCCGGCCTCGGGAATGTCCTTCTCCACACCCTCGACGGCGCGGATGACATCGGACAGCTTGCCCACGCCGCTCGGCTCGATGAGGATGCGGTCGGGGTGGTACTGATCGATGACCTGCTTGAGCGCCACGCCGAAGTCGCCCACCAGCGAGCAGCAGATGCAGCCGGAGTTCATCTCCGTCACCTGGATGCCGGCCTCCTTCATGAAGCCGCCGTCGATGCCGATCTCGCCGAACTCGTTTTCAATCAGGACGACCTTCTCGCCTGCGAGGGCCTCCTTGAGCAGCTTCTTGATCAGCGTGGTCTTGCCCGCGCCCAGGAAGCCGGAAAAAATGTCAATCTTGGTCATGCTCTATCGCTCCTTCTTCATCTGCTCCGGCACGACTCCGCCGGATGCGCCAAAAAGAGAAATAACAAAACAGCTGGAACAAGCGTTCCAACTGTTTATTGTACACCATCAGCCCTTGAAATACAAGGATTTGGGAGAAAAAGGTCAATCCGCCGCGTCGCGCCGCTCCAGATACACGCTGGCCGACGGGAAGGCGAATTCGCAGCCGTCGTGCTGCATCAGCGCCATGATTTGCAGGTTCAGCTCGCCCTTGAGCCGGTTGAACGCCGTCAGCGGCAGCGTGTCGACGTAGACGCGGGCCGTCACGTCGATGCTCGATTCCGAAAACCCGGAAAGAAACACCTGCGCCTCCTTCACATGGCCGTTGGCAAGCAGCAGCGCCTTCAGGTCGTCGCACAGGGCCTGCACCCTTTCCGTCGGGGTATCGTAGGTCAGCCCCAGGGTGAACACCCAAAGGCGGGTGGCGCGGTTGGTGACGTTCTGGATGTACTCCGAGCAGACCGTGGCATTTTCCACGGTGATCAGCGCGTTGTCCAGCGTGCGGATGCGGGTCGAGCGGAAGGAGATGTCCTCCACCGTACCCTCGTACTGCCCCAGCACGACGTAATCCCCGATGCCGAACGGGTGCTCCAGCACCAGCGTGACGCCCGCGATCAGGTTGGACAGCGTGGACTGCGCCGCCAGCGACACCGCCAGGCCGGCCACGCTCGCGCCGGTCAGCAGGCCGGAAACCGGCACGCCGAACAGGTCCAGCGTCATGATGCCGCCCAGCATCACGATCAGCGTGCGGAAGATGTTCTCGAAGAAGCGCACCAGCGTCTGGCTGGTCTCCACATACAGGTGGTTCCCCGCGCTGCGCAGCAGCAGCCGGCAGACCGGCGCGCAGCGCCATCCGCCCCAGCAGGCCGTCAGGATCAGCAGGGTCTGCAGGACCTTCGCCGCCACAGGCCACAGCTGCTGCGGGCGCTCCGGCAGCGCCAGCAGCGCCACGGCGATCAGCAGCACGCGCAGCATCAGCGCGACCGGGCGCGCAAAGCCATCCAGCAGGATGCGCAGCACCTGCGGCATATGCTCCGAAAAGCGCTCCTGCATGCGTGTGAGCATGCCAAGAAGCAGGCGCGGCAGCAGCACCGCCGCCGCCAGCGCCAGCACCGACGTCGTCCAGCCCCGCATCGGGCGGGGCAGCTCAAGCGTCTCCATGGCTCCTCCGCATCACACGCGCGCCACGCCGCTCTCCCGCGCGGCCCGGGCCACGGCCTCCGCCACCGCCGGGCCGACGCGCCGGTCGAACGCCTTGGGCAGGATGTAGTCGGCGCTCAGCTCATCCGCGCCGACCAGGCCCGCGATGGCGTAGCTGGCCGCCATCTTCATGGCCTCGTTGATGTCGCTGGCGCGGCAGTCCAGCGCGCCGCGGAAAATGCCGGGGAAGGCCAGCACGTTGTTGATCTGGTTCTTGTAGTCGCTGCGGCCGCTGCCCACCACCGCCGCGCCCGCGCGCTGCGCCTCGTCCGGGTGAATCTCCGGCACGGGATTGGCCATCGGGAAGACGCAGGCGTCCTTCGCCATGCTCGCCACCATCTCCGGCGTCACCACGTCCGGCGCGCTCACGCCGATGAACACGTCCGCGCCGCGCATCGCGTCAGCCAGCGTGCCGGTGAGATAGCGCGGATTGGTCACGCGGCTCATCTGCTCGTGCGCGGGATTGAGGCCCTCCATACCCTCGCAGATGATGCCGAAGCGATCGACCAGGATCAGATCCTGCACGCCCAGGTTCAGCAGGTGCCGGGCGATGGCCACGCCCGCGCTGCCCGCGCCGTTGATGACCACGCGCACGCTTTCCATCGCCTTGCCCACGACCTTCAGCGCGTTGATCAGCGCCGCCGCCACGACCACGGCGGTGCCGTGCTGATCGTCATGGAAGACCGGGATGTCGCAGATTTCCTTGAGCCTGCGCTCCACCTCGAAGCAGCGCGGCGCGGCAATGTCCTCCAGGTTGATGCCGCCGAAGCTGCCGGAGATCAGATAAATCGTGCGCACCAGCTCGTCCACGTCCTTGCTGCGGATGCACAGGGGGAAGGCGTCCACCCCGGCGAACTCCTTAAAGAGCACGCACTTGCCCTCCATCACGGGCATGCCGGCCTCCGGGCCGATGTCGCCCAGGCCGAGGATGGCGCTGCCGTCGGTGATGACGGCAACCATGTTGGCGCGGCGGGTCAGCTCGAAGCTCTTATCATAGTCGTCGCGGATAGCCAGGCACGGCTCGGCCACGCCCGGCGTATAGGCCAGGGACAGCTCGTGGCTGTTGGTCACATGCGCGCGCGGCGCGATCTCCAGCTTGCCCTTCCACTCGTAATGCTGTTTCAGTGCTTCCTCACGGATATCCATGCAGACCTCTCCTTTGGTTTTCATGCGCCGCGCGCCCGTCGCGCCGCCAGAATACGCATATCATACGCGAATTGACAGGAAAAAGCAATCCCCGCGCGGCAGGAAAATCGCCCCTCGCGCGCGAAATACTGCACCAATTGTCTTTTGATCGGGAGGAGACCCTCATGCTGCCCAACAGAGAAAATGTCCTGCGCGTGCTGGCCCGGCTCGAGCGCGCGGGTGCGCTGCCGCAGGACGGCCCCACCTCCGTCTTCATCAGCGGGCGCGCGGGGCTTGTCCGCACGCACGCCACGCAGGTGGCCGTGCGCGTGCAGGGCGAGCTGGTCTACGCGCGCATCAGCCGCCTGCCGTTCGCCCGGCCGATGGTATTCACGCGCCAGGCGTTGCGGGAGGCACAGCCATGACGCACGCCTTTCGCCTGCGCCGCGGGAACGACCTGCTCGAGTCCATCCGCGCCTATGCCCGCGCGCATCAGCTCTCCGCCGCCGTGGTCGTCAGCGGCGTGGGCTGCGTGACGCGCGCCGTCATCCGCGACGCCTCCGGCGTGACCATGCACACCCTCGAGGGCCGCTACGAGATTGTCTCGCTCCAGGGCACCGTCTCCAGCGAGCGCACGCACCTGCACATCGCCCTGGCCGGGGAGGATCTGGCTGCCATCGGCGGGCACCTGTGCCCCGGCACGCTGGTCAATACCACCTGCGAGGTGGTGCTGCTGGCCCTGGAGGGCGTCGCGTTTGAACGGGTCTTCGACCCGGAGACCGGCTATGGCGAATTGGACATCCGCCCGCTGCCGTGATCTACTTCAGCTCCACCACCACATACTGCCCCACGCCGCGGATCGTGTGATACATCGTATCCTTGATGACCGGCAGGCCCAGCTGTGTGATGTCCGTCTCGTCCAGCACGGCGGAGCCGTCCTCCAGCATCGCCACGTTCTTCATGCCGTAATAGCTGTACAGGTAGTTTTCGCCCCAGGCTTCGCCCGAGAAGACCGTCGGCACCAGCCGGTTGAGCACGCCCTGATTGCGCGGGATATGCCGCAGCGCGGGAGCCAGGCCGATATCGCCGGAGACAGCCATGATCTTGGTCGTCCCGTTGTTCATGACGGGCAGCTCGTTCAGGTCGCCCAGCACCAGCTCCATGCGAAACTGCGCATAGCGCTGCTGCTCCGCCAGCGCGTTGCCATATGTCGCGGCGAACACTGCCAGGCACCAGCTCAGCGCCAGGCAGCACGCGCGCGCCGGAAGCAGGCGCTTTGCCCCGCCTGCGCCGCTGCACGCCCCGATCGCCGCAAACGCGATCAGCGCGCCAACGCCCAGCATCGCCCGCGGCTCCTCCAGCGGGCGCACCAGCGCGGGATACGCGCCGAAGGCCAGCGCAGCAGCAGCGGCCAGCCCCGCCGTCGCCGCCAACGCGGCAAGCGGCTTTTTTTGCTTGCTTCGGCACATCACGGACAGCGCATACAGCAGAAAAATCAGGGCGATCAGCGCCAGCCAGCCCTTCTTGAAATCATTCAGCACCAGATGGTAATACCGCACGAGCTGCGCGAGAAAGCCGCCGGGCAGCGCCCCCAGCGGCAGCAGCGACGTGGCAACGTAGCTGTCCACCCGGGGCATCAGCGCCGCGCGGAAGATCACCAGCCCCATCAGATAGCTTGCCGCCGACAGCGGCGTCAGCACGCGCCAGCGCCGGCTGCCCTCATTCCAATCCCGCACCGTCAGGAACACGACCAGCATCGGATAGATGCCCGAGGCCGCCTGATAGCTGACGCACACGCCCAGCGTGCCCAGCACCGAGGCCACGGCATAAGAAGTGTACTCCCCCCCCGCCATAGTAGCGCAGGCGCAACAGCCAGCAGCACCGCCGCCGCCATATACGGCGCGTCGAACTGATAGGAGAAGCACTCCAGGAAGTACGGACTCAGCGCCAGCGGCAGCGACGCCGCCAGCTCCCAAAGGGTGATGCCCTTGGCCCCGCCCGGTCGCAGGACAGCCAGCGACACGGCGCACGCCGCCGCCATGATCAGCGCGGAGAGCAGCTGCGGCAGGGGCGAGATGTCCGTCAGGTGCGTGCCCGCGTGCACAAGCACCGAGCCGTATTCCGACAGATACCGCCCAAAATCGCCCCATCTTCGATACCCGATCGCCGCGCGCCCGAGGTCGTCCAGATAGTGGAAATCCGCCAGCAGCAGCGGCAGCAGCGCACCCGCCAGCGCAGCAAACAGCACCGCCACGGGCCGCCGCAGCGCCCGAAGCTCTCCCGGCAGCCCATTGCGCTCAGCCCATTTGCGCATCGCGTTCATCTCCTTGCTTTCGTATGCTCGCGGCGGCGTTTGAGTACCGTCCGCTTTCTCCTGCGAAACAGGGACGCTGCACCCGGATTTCTCCTGCGCCAGCAGAAGCATCCTGTGCAGCGTCCTCCATCGATCCGATTGCCTGTCAGTTCCCCACCGCGCGCAGCTTGCCCAGCGGGAACACCACGGCGCGCACATGGCCCTTGATCATGCTCCGCTCCAGCGGGCCAACCAGCGTCGAGCGGCTGTCCTTGGAGTTGTTGCGGTTGTCGCCCATGACGAAGTAGTGCCCCTCCGGCACGGTGAACGGCCCGAAATACGCCTCGTTGGGCGTCATGTCGAAGCTCTGCTCGAGGTGCTCGCCGTTGATGTACAATTCGCCGGCGACCAGCTCCACCGTCTCGCCCGGCATGCCAATCACGCGCTTGACGCGGTACTTGCCGTCGTCCGTGTTGGGATAATTGCAGATCACGATATCGAACCGCTCGGGATCGCCCAGCAGGTAGTCAAACTTGGTGGCGATCATGTATTCGCGGTCGGTGAGCGTGTTGAGCATGGACGAGCCCTCCACGCGCACCGGCTCAAAGATGAAGGTGCGCACGACGAACGCCATCGCCGCCGCCACCACGATCACCATGATCCACTCGAAGATTTCCCGCTTCATGCTCTTTTGGGGCTTGTCCTTTTCACTGGCGGCCTTTGCCGCCCCTTTTTTCTGCTCCATGGAAAATGCGCCTCTCCTTGTCTGTCGTTTCAGTCATCCATTTCATTGGTGCCGCGGATGGGCGTCTCGCTGTGCGCGAGAATCTTCTTCATCCGCTTGGTGAAGTCCGCCCGATCCATCATCACGATTCTGCCGCAGCGCTCGCACTTGATCTTGATATCCGCGCCCACGCGGATCACCGTCCACCGGTCGGACCCGCAGGGATGCGTCTTGCGCATCTGCACCAGATCGCCCAGCATCAGCTCGTCCATGCCGCCGCCTCCTTCCATGCCGTCGGTCTATTATATCAGCAGGCGGCGTGTTTTTCAAGCGTTCTGCTCACGCACCGCGGCCATCCGGCGCTCCAGCACGTCGCAGGCCAGGCGCACGGTGGCCAGGCACTTGGTCTCGCGGGTGAAGTGCATCGGCTTGAGCTGGGCGCAGTCCCGCCCGCCGAGCGTGTCGGTGAAGTCGCGCACGCAAAGCGTGCACAGCGCCTTGAAGCCCTCGGTCGTGTGCGCGCGGCCCGTGACGGCAGCCTGCCCCAGCGCGGCCATGCCGCCCGCAAGCGCGCCGCACACCACGCCGCAGCCCATCCCGCCGCCAAAGGCGCTGACCAGCCGGTAGCAGCTATCCGGGTCAAGCCCCAGGCCGTAGGCCTCGTTGGCGGCCAGCAGCACGCTCTCGGCGCAGTTGTAATCCCCCTCCAGGTAATAGCGCTGTGCGATATCCGCAAGCATAGGTGTTCCTCCCGTGTGTTGATGGCATGATTATAGCGCTGCGCCGCCGGATTGTCAACTATATTTTGCATTATCCAAATTTTATTTGGCATGCCTTCGCGCGCCGGGGCAGCGGCCCGCCGCTCACGTCTCCTCGGACTCGATCCTGTGAATTCGCTCGCGCAGGCGCATCATCTTTTCATCCGTCGCGTGGATGATGTCGGCGCACTCGCGCAGCTCCTCCATGATCTGTGCGGCGTCCTGCACCTGCTTTTTGTACTGCATGTCGTGATCCAGCGTCGCCCAGAAGTCCATGGCGATCGTGCGAATCTGGATCTCGCAGCGCACGGGGCGCACCTGGTCGGAGAAATACACCGGGATCTCCACGATCATGTGATAGCTGCGATAGCCGTTTTTCTTGGGATGCTTGATGTAATCCTTGACATGGATGATGTTCACGTCCTGCTGGCGGGCCAGCATGCGGGCGATCTCGTAAATATCGTCGATATAGGCGCACAGCACGCGGATGCCGGCGATGTCGGAGACGTAGGCGACCATGTTCTCCACGGTGATGGCGTGCCCGTCGCGCCGGAGCTTGCGCGCGATGGAGGAGGGCTTCTTGAGCCGGCTTTCGATGAACTCGATGGGATTGCGGCGGTAGCGCACCGTCAGGTCCCGGGAGAGCACCTCCAGCTTGGTGCGTACCTCCAGAATTGCGCAGTGATAGCGCATCATTGTCTCCTGATAGAGCGCCTCATGCGCAAAGAGATGCTCGGGATCCGACGGGATGAGGTCCATCTCGATGGCCGCCGGGCCGCGCAGTTCGTTGTTTCTCATGGTGGTATTCCTGTTTGATGTGTTTTCCTTTCCGATAGCGTTCAGCCGCAATTTGACCAAATCGCAGGCCGCAATTCTGTACAATTCATTATAACACACCTTTTCTCCCCTGTCTACGCGCAGATTGGCGGGCTGACTGCGGTCAGTTGGTGCGCATTTTTTCTTGCCTTATCGGGAAAAATGGTGTATCATAGCAGGGCATAGAATTGCAGAAAGAAGGTTGTCCCCATGATTACCGCCGATATGAGCATCGCTTCCGTGATGAAGCTCGATCCCGAGGTTGCGCCCGTGTTCATGTCCTACGGCATGCACTGCCTGTACTGCCCGCACGCCTCCGCCGAGTCCATCGCCGAGGCCAGCCTGGTGCACGGCATCAACGCCGACGAGCTGGTCAAGGCGCTCAACGCCTACTTCGACGCGAAGAAGTAATCGCCCATTGTTCAGAAAAGCGCAGGCCGTCCGCACGGTCTGCGCTTTTTGCTTGCTCCGGATCGGCCTTCATCAATCGCCGAGCGTCCAGATTTCGCCCCTGCACGCATAGCCGACGCCCCGATAGCAGGCGTTGGAGGCCGCGTAGTCCGCGTCGGCATAGAGCATGGCGCGCATGTGCTGCGCCAGCAGCGCCTGCGTCACGCCCCAGACCAGGCCCTGCGCATAGCCGCGCCTGCGGCTGCCCGGCTCGGTGAAGACGTGGGTGAGCGCCGCCTGGCGTCCATCCTGCCGCACGCCGCACATCGCGCGCGGGCGTCCCTGTGCGTCGCGCCACAGGAAGAGGCGTTTGATGCCGATGAGCTGCTCCGCCTGGCGCAGGCAAGCCGCCTCGTCCATCTGCCCGATGCCGCACTCGGCCTGAAACCGGCTGATCCACGCGGCGGCCAGCGGCGCATCCTCCGGCCTGGCCGCGCCAAAGCGCCCGTCCGCGCGGCGGGGCTGCGGCGCAAGCGCGTCGCACTCATACGCCAGCAGCCGCATGGACACGCCCATGCCCTGTGCCTGCGCGTACGCGCCCAGCGCCCGCCCGACATGATAGGTGCAGCCGGGGAATTCCCCGCGCATCAGCTGGTACGCTCGCGCCAGCTCCGCCTCGTCCGCGTCCTGCGGCAGCCACACCCACACGGGATACGGCGCTTCGCTGTGGCAGAGGATCAGCCGGGCGTGATCGGTCACGATCTTCTCGCAGGGCTGCGCAAGGAGCTTGTGCAGCAGGGAAAACGTGCAATCATCCGCCTCCAGCAGCGGCAGGTCGCGGGCATCGCCCGTTTGGCGCAGTATCTCCATTGTCTTTTCTCCCTTCGCGGCGTTCGTTGTCCGTCAGTCTATCACACTCCGCCCGGAATGACAAGCGCAGAAAAGGGGCCGCCAGGTCATCCCGGCAGCCCCTCGTCATGCCATGATCCGCGCGCTGGCCAGCGCCATCAGCGCCAGCTGAAGCGCCGATGCGACAGGCGCGCTCACCGCAAACGCACGGTGCTTCGTCTTGTGGCGGAACACGCGCATGCCCGCCAGCGCACCCACGCCGCCCAGCAGCCAGGTGCCCAGCAGCAGCGTGCGCTCAGGAATGCGCCATTCACCCCGCCGGGCGCGGCGCTTGTCCGCCCCGTAGAGGATGAACACGCCGGTATTGACGCACGCCCACAGCCCCCACAGCAGCGCCATCACGCCTCGTCCGCGGGCGTGTCCGCCGCAGGCGTATCCGCAGCATCTGTCTGCGCGCCGCTGTCCTCAGCATCCGTCACGGTGTCCGCGCTCTGCTCAAAGGAGGAGGGCAGCTGGTTCGGCGCGAGCACCGCCATGAACTCGATGCCGGTGATCGTCTCCTTCTCCAGCAGGATCTTGGCCAGCTCATGCAGCTTGTCCTTGTTGTCGGTCAGGATCTGCATGGCGCGCTCGTAGCAGCCGGCGATAATCTGCTTGACCTCCACGTCGATGCGCGCGGCGGTCTGATCGGAGCAGACCAGGTTCGCGTCGCCGCTGAGGTACTGGCCGGACTGCGTCTCCAGCGCCATCATGCCGAACGTGTCGCTCATGCCCAGGCGCGTGATCATCGCACGGGCCAGCTTGGTCGCCTGCTCGATGTCGTTGCTCGCGCCGCTGGTGATGCGCC
>JBJEYK010000264.1:0-18594 GCA_051886775.1 Candidatus Ventricola sp.
TCCCCTTCGCGGTATGTCCTTGATGCCCTTCGCGAAATGTCCGTCATGCGCTCTCGTCCCCGGTTACAGGGAATAATAGGAATATTCGTTCTGGAGCGTGATGGTTTTTTTATCCGAATTCTCGAAGGTGCGATCGGGCTTGACCTTCACCCACGAATCCAAGGCCTTGGTCCAGTTGCCGCTTGGGCCGGCGGAATCGAGGATCCGGAAGCCCTTGCTCTCGTCGTAGTCGACCAGCACCATGATATGGCTTGCCGTGCCGTCATTAACGGGACGCGATGCGCTGATGACCACGGCTTTGCCCTCGCGCACCAGCTTCTTGGCCTGCGAAAGGTCCGTATCCTTCGATTGTGTATGATACCAGGATATGCCATACACCGGCTTGAGCACGTCGGTTGCGTAATCCTTATACATCTCGGCGTTTGTGCCTTTCCCTGCAGTATACTTGTTATTCTCTCGCGCGTACCTGGCCACCTCATGCACATCCGGCATCTGATTCGTCAGATAATACACAGCATTGCAGATCGCACACAGCCCACAGCCGCTGGACTTGATCGTTCTTGCGGTCATGTCCTGTGCATAATAGTACAGGTCTGCGTCCTGGTCGCCATAGTTATTCTGATCGATCAGCTGATCGGCGTTATAGCTCGACGGCCTGCTCACCTCGATATACAGCGGCGCATACTGCGCGATGCCGATTTGGATTCGCGCTGTCTGCTCCTTGCCGGTGTCGCTGCCCGCCTTGTTGGTCAGCGTCAGCTTCGTCCGCGTCGCGGAAAGCTCCAGCCAGTCGGAGCTGCTGCTCACGATCTGCGCGGTCCACGGGTGCGTGCTCTCCACCGTCAGGTTGGCGCTGGCTCCGTCGTTGGCCGTCAGCATTTCGAAGGTCTGGCTGCCCTCGCCGTTCCAGTTTTCAAAGGTCTTGCCGTTATAGCTGTGTGTGAGGCGGATGCTCGGCGCCTGCTGGCGCACGTCAATCACAAATCGATCGCCGTCTGCCTCCAGCACAAGATTGCCCAGGCGGTATGCGCCCGGCTCCTCCAGGCCGTCCAGGATGCTCAGGCGCAACGTACGATCGCTCACCTGCTCACAGGTCATCCACGATGCGATCGTCCAGGCGCTGAAACGGGCTGCGCCGGAGAAGGTGAAGTTCATCACGCCCGCGCCGTTGTAGACCTCGATCTCCTCCACGTTGCGAACGTCGTTTTCGATCAGCGTGCCGAGCGTGGGATGCGTGAGCGTGAAGCCGTCCCACACCGTTGTGCCGCCGCCATACTGGACATGGACGTCGGTGGGCCGCTCCTCCTGCGTCACGCTGAGCGTTGCGCGCTCCGTGCCGCAGACCACCGTGATCTGGCCCGTGCGCGGCAGGTCGTCGCTCTCCTCCAGGGCATAGCTCAGCACGGCGTCGCCCGAGCCTGCGCTGCTGTCCAGGGTGATCCAGTCCGCCGCCGTCGCCGTCCAGTCTCCGCTGGCCTTGATCTGAACGCGGCAGCCCGGCTCGTCGTGCGTGAGGAAGAGATAATCGGCCTCCGCCGCCGTGCCGCCCTCCTCCGTGTCGCCTGCCTCCACCAGGAAATCGCGGCGCACGCGCACCTTCGGGTTACCCTCGGCGGTGCAGAAGATCCTGGCCACGCCGGGCCGGACGGCGGTCACCAGGCCGGTTTCATCGACGCAGGCCACCTCCGGCGCGGTGCTGCGCCAGAGGACATTCGGATTGGTCGCGTTGCTCGGGCTGATCCTGGCCCCCAGCTTCAGCGTCTCTCCGACCGCAAGCTCCTCGTAATTCTCCAGCAGATTGATGCCTGTGAGCGAAATCGACTCAACAAAGACGATGCTCATATCGTACTGCCCGCTGACCACGCCGCTCTCCAGGCTGAAGCCCGCGATGGCGCCGGTATCCAACACGGTCATCGCCTGCACGCGATACCAGTATGTCCTGCCGTCCGCGGCCTCCTCGTCCAGATAGGTAAAGCCCTCGCCCTGGTCGACGTAGCCCGTCTGCTCATAGCGCCCGTCCTCCCGGTCGGAGCGCAGCACGAGGAAGGCCGTGCTGTCATCGTAATCGGCGTTTTCATCCCAGGTGATGCGCAGGCCGGTCGGCGCCGTCGTCACGCTGACGCCCCGGGGCGTGGACAGCGCCTTGAGCACAGTCATGTCATTGGCACTGCTCATCGCGCTGGTCGTGCCGTTCTCTGCAAAGGCGCAGATCTTGTAACAGTACGTCTCCTCCGTCGCCGTTGCATCCTCGAAGGCGACCAGATCGCCGACCGCCTTCTGGGTATCCAGCAGCCGGACACGCCCGATCTGGGTGTACGTGCCGTAATAGTCCTTGGAGCGGTACACATTATATCCCACTGCGTTGGCCACATGGCTCCACTCCACGCGCAGCGTGTCCTTCCAGATGGCGCGCACGTCGCTGATTTTCGGCCTGTCCAGCTTGATGGCCGCGCGAGCCGTAATCCGGCAGGTGACCGTCCAGCCGGCCTCCCATGCGCTGATCACCGCGCTGCCCTCGCCCACCACGCGCACAAGGCCCGTGTTCTCGTCCACCGTCGCAACGCTCTCGTCGGAGGAGGTCCACAGCGTTGCCAGATAGACGCCGTAGTGCGCCTCCGTCTGCACGGACAGCTGCGCCGTATCGCCGACACGCAGCGTCAGCGCCGTCTGGCTGATCTCAACCTGCGGCGATCTGACCACCGCCTCGACCGCCCCGGAATACACGCCGCGATCCCCCGGGAGCACAGGCCGCACGCGGTAATAGAACGCCTTGTCCTGCTGCGGCGTGTCCCGCCAGGAGAGCACCTCCCGGCTGTTCAGCGTCGCGACGGCCTGATAGTCGCCGTCGATTGCCTCCGCTCGATCAACCACATAGCCCTGCGCGATGTCCACCCGGCTCCAGGAGAGCAGCACGCTGTCCACCTGCACCTGTGCCGTCAGCGTCTGCGCGGCGGGCACGGGATCGTAGACGACCACCATGCAGGTGTCCGTCACGCTTTCCTCGCCAAGCTCTTCCGCGACGGCGGAAATCAGCGTGCTGCCCGCGCCCACCGCCGTGACGCGCCCCTGTGAGACCACGGCGACGTCGGGATCGCCTGAAATCCACTCGATTCCCGGATAGGTGACCTGTGCGGGATCCAGCGCCGCCGTCACCGTGGCCGACTCGCCGACGGTGAGCGTCAGCTCCTTCGGGGACAGCGCAATGCTCCGGGGATAGACCTCGCCGCCGTTGAGCGTGAAGCCCATCTGCCTCGCCCAGCGATAGCCGTACGTTCCCCGGAGTGCCTGAATGTCCAGCCCGGGATTGCCGTCGAACGCATCGTCGGCAATGAATTCCACAGAGGCGGGCAGATTGATCTGTTTGAGCGCGCACTGCGCAAACGCGCGTGCGTGTATCTCCCGCACCTGATCCGGCAGCTGCACGCTGTCCAACGCAGAGGAGCCGTACAGCGCCTCCTCGCTGATCACCCGCAGCGAGGAAGGAAGCACCAGCCGATTCTCCGCCCCCGCGCAAACCGCCAGCAGCGACAGCAGCACCGCCGCCAGACAACCCATCGTCCTTTTCATCGTCGTCCCCCCTGACAGCTCATATATTCAGCCATATTTTACCACGATCCGGCTGACAGGGCAAGAACTCCGTCCCGCCGTCCGCCGCCTCAGCCCGCTGAGGCTGCACAATAAAAACCCAGCCCCTGGCATACAGGGCACTGGGTTGATCGTCACATCTCCGCCTCCGCCACAAAGCCCGCATTCGTCATCGGATCCTCCGCGCGCTTTTGCCGGGCGTAGGCCTCGATGTGCGCGGCCATCTGGCGCACCGCCGGCGCCATCATCTGCGGATTGGGCACGGCGATGCCGAACTCGCGGTACTCCATCGGCTCGATGGGATAGGCATCCACGTTGCCATGCGCGCGCTCGAGAATCAGGCTGGGCAGGATGCAGATGCCAAACCCGCTCTCCACCATCGCGATGGTGGACAGGTCGTCCACCACGCGGCAGCTTGCGCGCACGGAGAAGCGGTACTTGGCCAGAAAGGCCTGGGTGTCCGCGTCGGTGGAATCGTCCTGCACGACAAACGTCTCCTGGCGCATCTCCTCCGGGGTGATCACGCCCGGCGCGCGCGTGCGGAAGCCCTTGGGCACCACACACATCAGGCGGTCGCGATAGAGCGGGTGGACGTGCAGCTCGCGCGTGCTCTTGGTGGACAGAAAGCCGATGTCCACCACGCCGGTCTTGAGCCAGTTGATCACGTCGGCATAGGTGCCCTGGTTGATCTCGATCTCCACGCCGGGGTATTGGCGCTTGTACGTCGTCACAATCTGCGGCAGCCAGGTCATGCACACGCTGTTGAACGCGCCGATCTTCACCGTGCCGCGCTGCACGCCCTTGAGCTCGTCGACCATCTGGCTGAGCGCCTCGTCGGCGTTGAGCACCTGCAGGACGACGGGATAGAGCGTCTCGCCGCTGCGCGTGAGCGACACGCCGCCCTTGCCGCGCACGAACAGTGAAAAGCCGCACGCCTCCTCCATGGAGCTGACGGCGTGGCTGATGGCGCTGGGCGTCAGGTGCAGCACCTGCGCCGCGCGCGCAAAGCTCCCCTGCTCCACGACGGTATGAAAGATGCGGTATTCCAGCAGCGTCATCGGCGTCACCTCGTCACAATTCTTCATCTGCCAGACGGCGGACATGAATGATTTTGATTATCCCCATCGTACACCATCCGCGCTCGTTCGTCAATCCTCGTTTGCGCCTCGCCGCCAATAAGGGGCTTGCATTTCCCCGCGCGCTCTGCTATAATGTGCCGGACAACCGCATGGACTGTTCGAAACCATCCAGTCCTAAAACAAAACTATGGGCCGAAGACGCCGCATCAGGCGCCTTCACAGCGGCCTTATGCCGTTTTTTGTTTTGTCAATTCTTCTGCCAGGCATCGGCCTCGGGCACGATGCCGCGGGATTGACAGGGCTTTTTCGGCGCTGCCGCCGGCAGCATGCCGGAGGCATGGGCCGCTCCCCGGAAAGGGAGATTCACATGAAGGACACCAAGACCCTGGCGCGCGGCGCGATCATCGCCGCGCTGTACACCGTGCTGACCCTGCTGCTCCAGCCGCTGAGCTACGGCGAGGTGCAGATCCGCTTCAGCGAGGCGCTGACGCTGCTGCCCATCCTGCTGCCCGAGGCTGTGCCCGCGCTGGCCGTGGGCTGCCTGCTTGCCAACGTGCTGGGCGGCTGCATGATCGTGGATATCGTCTTCGGCACGCTGGCCACGCTGTTGGCCGCCATCTGCACCCGCCGCCTGCGCGAGCGCTTCTGGCTGGCCGCGCTGATGCCGGTGCTCTTTAACGGCGTGATCGTCGGCGCGGTGGTGCACTATTGCTACGCCCCGATGATCGCCCTGCCGCTGTGCATGCTCTCCGTCGCCGCGGGCGAGGCCGTCGCCTGCCTGGTGGTCGGGCCGGTGCTGCTGCGCGTGCTGCGCCGCGTCCCGGCGGCGCTGATGGGCGCGTGAGCCGGGCGCAATTTTTCCTTGACATTCGCCGCATGGGGCGCTAATCTGTATGCAGCTGCATACAGATTTTTTTCTGTTGATGATTCATGATCATCCAAAGGAGGCCACCCCATGCTCAGCGACCTGTCCTATCTGCGCTATCCCCTGCCGCCGGACATCCAGCGGCTGTTTGAGGCGGGCGACTTTGCCCGCATGGCGCGCGTGATCGAGCGCCGCCTTTCCGATCCCGCCACGCCGCACTGCCTGCACGAGCGCCTGCGCTTTCAGCTGGAGATCGCGCGCGCGCTGCCCGCGTATTATCCCTACACCCGGGCGCAGATTCTGGAGAAGCTGCAATCCCGCGTGCAGGGCTTCACCGAGGACGAGCTGGAGACCCTGCGCGACGACGGCACGCTCGACTGGCGCTACATCGACGGCGAGGTGCGCTTCCGCGCCAACTGCATCAGCAACCTGCTCAAGACACGTCCGGCCTACGCCGCGCGCGAGCTGGACGGCAGCACCCTGCGCGCACAGACCGCGGAGCGCCAGGCACTCGACGACGTCATCGCGCGGATGAAGCGCGACGGCCACGCGCATGTGCGCTTCCGCCTGCACGAGGAGATGACCGTAGAGAGCGTCCGCCTCACCCCGGGCGAAACGCTGCGCGTGTATCTGCCGCTGCCTGTGGTGGGCGCGCAGGTGAAGCACGCGAAGCTGCTGGCCACCTCGCACACGCCCACGGCGGTCAACGCCGAGGACGAGCCGCACCGCAGCGTCTACTTCGAGCTGCCCTATGCCCCGGGCATGACCGTCTCCGCCGAGCTGGAATACGAGATCGACGCGCCCTACTGCGCGCCGAATCCCGCGCACGTGAGCGCCGAGCAGCCGACGTTCGACACCGGGGAGCTGCCGCCGCACGTCGTGTTCACGCCGTACCTGCGCGCGCTGGCGCAGGAGATCGTCGGCGGGGAGACCAATCCGCTGCTCAAGGCGCGCCGCATCTACGATTTCATCACTACCCAGTGCGTCTACCGCTTCATGCCGCGCTACATGACCGTCACCAACATTCCGGAGTACTTCCTCACCGGCCAGCGCGGTGACTGCGGCGTGCAGGCGATCTCGTTCATCACGCTCTGCCGTCTGGCGGGCATCCCGGCGCAGTGGCAGGCCGGCCTGTACACCACGCCGGACGAGGCCGGCAATCACGACTGGGCGCGCTTTTACGTCGCGCCGTACGGCTGGCTCTACTGCGACTGCTCCTTCGGTGGCTCGGCTCACCGCGCCGGGAGTGAGGAGCGCCGCGACTTCTACTTCGGCAATCTGGAGCCGTGGCGGCTGCCGCTGTGCAGCGCATTCCAGCAGGAGCTGAACCCGCCCAAGCGCTTCCTGCGCTACGATCCCTACGACAACCAGAACGGCGAGGTCGAGACGCTTCACCGCGCGCTGGATCCCGACGAGTACGACACCGACTGCCGCGTGACGCACTACGAGGAGCTTTGATTTCCGCCATAAGACAGGAGGCGGTTCCCCCGCACAGGAGGAGCCGCCTCTGTTTTTGATGCTGTTATGTATGCCGGATTACAGCGCCGCCTCAAACGCCTCGAAGAACTCCGGGCAGCTCCAGCCGCCGCAGCCGCACAGCGTATCGCCCGACACGCCCAGCTGCAGCATCAGGCCGCTTTGCAGCGTCACGGTCAGCGTCTGCCCGCGGGCAGTGGCGTCCGCGGACTTGAGCGTCGCGCGATCCAGCAGGACGTCCACAGCTGCGTTCGCCGCGTCGCCCGAGAGCGTGCCCACGCCGGAGAGCGTCAGCTCCGCCACCTGGCCGCGCACGGAGAATGTGTCCTCCAGCCCCAGGCCGCCCGGGCCGATGCCCGCGTAGCTCACCCGCTGGAACAGGCGCATGCTGCCGTCCACCTCGGCGGCCACCGCCGTGGCGCCGGGCAGACCGCCGACCGCGTAGATCGCCGCGCCCTCCGCTGCGACGTTGGACAGGCCCGCCGCCAGCGCGTCGCCGGAGGCCAGCGACGGCTCCGCCGTGTGCGTGCTCACGCTGCCCAGGCGGCTGCCCAGCTGCGACGGGGCAACCGTCTGCTTGAGCATGCGGTAGACGCCGCCGTTCAGCGCGACCATCGGGATATCCCGCTCGCCCACGGCAAACAGCGATTCCTCCCGCGCAGAGGCGGTGCGGATCCGCGCGCCGTCGCCCAGATCGGCCACCAGTGCGCCGACGGCGGGCTGTGCGCCGTCGCCCGCGGCGATGGACTCGATGGTCAGCGTGCCGCTTTCTTGGGCCATCGGCTGCGCCGCCGGCCTGGCCAGCCGCACCGCCGCCACGCACACCAGTGCCGCACAGCACAGCGCCGGCGCCACGCGCAGCCATTTCACCCGACGGGCAGGCCGCTCCGTCGCCGCGCGGCGGATGCGCAGGCGCATCGCCTCGCCGGCGTGCAAGCCGCCCAGCGTTTCATTTGCAATCGGCCCCAGCTGATCGAGCATCTTCAAATCATTCACCGGTTGCTTCCTCCTTCAACAGGACCTCCAGCTTCTTTCTCGCCCTCGACAGACGGCTGGAGATCGTTCCCTCCGGCAGACCCAGCAGCTGCGCGATCTCGGCAATGCCCAGGCCCTGATAGTAGTGCAGCAGGACGGTCTCGCGGAAGGCTGCGGGCAGCTTGTTGACTGCGCGCATCAGCTCTGCCTTTTCCTCCCGCTGCTCGATGGTCTCGTCCTGCGCGGGGATGATCTCCAGCGTCGGCGCGCCCAGCACCACGCGCCGCAGCCACGCGCCGCGCCACAGGTCGCGGCAGCAGTTGACCGTCACGCGCAGCAGCCAGGCCTTCTCGCGCCCCGGCTCGATGCTTTGCGCATGGGTAAAGAGCTTGACGAACACATCCTGGCAGACATCCTCGGCCTTATGCCGGTCGCCCAGGTAAAAGTAAGCCATGCGCAGCACATCGTCCGCATATTGCGCATACAGCGTCTCAAACTGCGCGTTGCGGTCGGACGCCTCCACGCGGTTTTCCACCCATCTCACTCCTGCCTCTATGAATAGTAAACGAATGACCCCGATGCTTTCATCCGGGTCATCCGAAAAAAGCCGCAAAAACATTATACTTCAATTCCGCCCGGCACGCAAGGCATGCCCCGGCGCAGCAAGAAATACCAAGCTCCGGCGCAGCCATAAATACGAAGGCGGCAGATTCGCATCCGCCGCCGCATGGTCATTTGCGCCGCTGTCAGAAGCTGCGCCCGCCGCCGCCGCCGCGGGAGCCGCCGCCGCCAAAGCTGCCGCCGCCGAAGCCTCCCCCGCCGAAGCCGCCGCCAAAGCCGCCCCCGCGAGAGCCGCCGCCGCCAAAGCCGCCACCGCGCGGGGGGCGCGGCCGATAGCCGCCGCCCATCGGCGGGCGCGGACCCATGCCGCCCATCGGCGGGCGGCGATTGTGCCGGTGGTCATCGTGCCGGCCAAAGAGCCAGCCCAGGAACAGCCACTGCATGCACCCGCCCTTGCCCCGGCCAAAGGTGTTGAACACCACGCTGATTAAGATATACGCGAAGATCATCCATAGAATCGTATCAAACACGCTAGCATCTCCTTTGCTTTGCGTGCTTCCCGTGCGCGAGGCATTGGCGGAGGCCGAAGCCGCCTGGCCGGAGAGCGCAAGCGTCTTGCCCTTGGCCTTGGCAAGGAAGCTCGCCGTGTCCTCGTAGAGCGACACCATGCCCCGGGCAAAGCGGTTATTGGCAAAATCGTCGAGGTTCGCGTCGATCAGCTCGCCGCACTTGCTGCCGGTGAGCACGCGGTCGATGCCCTTGCCCGTGCCGATCTGAATCTTCCGGTCGCCGCGAGCGAGCAGGATCACCACGCCGTTGTCCTCGTTTTTCTCGCCGATGCCCCAGGTGTTGATCAGGTCGGTCGCATAGTCCTCCGGGGTCATGCCGTCCAGAAAGTTCACCGCCACGGCAATCAGCTGAATGCCGGTCGCCTCCTCCAGCGCCTTTCCATAGCGGGTGATCGTGTCGATCTCGCCGGAGCCGAGCACGTCCGCGTCATAGTCATAAGCATAGGCAAACGTCTGCGGCTTGTCGGGCACAGCCGCCAGCGCGCAGCCCGCGCCCAGCAGCCACAGTGCCGCCAGGCAAAGCGCCACAATCTTCTTCATTCCTGTGCTTCCTTTCCCTTGTCGTCTGCTTCAGCCTGCTCCTCTTCCTCCCGAAGCAGGCGTTCGTCCTCCTCCTGAATGCGGGCGTAAAACCCGCCGATGTGCCGCGCAGCCATCGCCCCGGCGAAGGCCAGCAGCAGTATCGCCACGACGGCGACGATCACCACCGCGCCCAGCGCCTGCGGCGACTGCTTTGCCGCCTCAAACGCGATGCGCAGGTTGGCCGGCGTCAGCCCGGCAAAGATGCTCCTCTCCATCGCGCTGCGTCAGATGCCCTCGTACATATCCGGCGCAGACAGCAGCGCGCGGGCCGGCAGGCCCTCGTAGAGCCGCTCCGCCTTTTTCGCCTTCTCGTTGTAGGCGCGCGCCTCCTGGCGCAGGAAGCTGCCCTGCTCGGCGAAGGCATCCGCCGCGCGCTGCATGCTGCGCGCGTCCTCGCCGCCGAGGCTGGCGGTCGTCAGCTCGCTGACCGCGGCGGTCAGCGCCTGATCCGCGCGGCTGATGTCCCGCGCGGTCTTCGCCTGCTCAAAGTCGCCCAGCGCCTGCTGCACCAGCGAAATCGCGTCCTCGGATAGTCCCGCGCGCCTGGCGACGGTCAGCACGTTCTGCGCCGCATCGGCGCGATCCTCCACAATCGACTGCACGTCGCCCTGGCGGATGAACGCCTTGGGCGTCGCGTTTTGCAGCGCGCGGAAATTGCCCACAAACAGCGACAGCACCAGCAGCGCCGCCATGATCACCGCACCCGCCGCCACCGGCAGACGATGCAGCCGCTCACGCGGGGTGAGCTTCTTCTCCGGCTCGCGGAGCGTCTGCCGCGCAGGCCCGGCCCCCGCCTTGCGCTCGGGCTGCGCCTGCTGCGCCATACTTCCTGCCATGCTCACACGCCTCCTTGCACCTTGTCCTGTCTGGCCCGAAGGCCCTGTTCAATCGTCTCCAGCTCGCGCAGCAGCTCGTCCGCCGTCTGCTGGGCGCGCGCCGTATCGCCCGGCGCGGCCTCCGCAAAGGCCTTCGTCTGCGCGCGCAGCTCGTCCGCGCCGCGGCGAATGCCGCGCCCAGCCTCCCTGGAGACCCGGGTGGCCGCCACCATGGAATCGGTCGCCCGGGCCAGGCCCAGCGCCGCCGCCATTTGGCTCTTCCACAGCGGGATGGTCACGTCCAGCGCGGCCTTGAGCCGCTCGCAGGTCAGCCGGTCGTTTTCCTGAATCAGGCGGATCTGCGCAGCCAGCTGCGTGGAGGCCACCTGCGTCACCCGCAGATCCTGCACGCGGCGCTCCATCCGGGCGATAATCTGCGCGTTCTCCCCGCGCGCCCTGGCCTGAGCCAGCGCCTCCTCGCCCACCACCAGCAGCGAACACAGCTCGCGATACAGCCCCTCGTTGCGCTCGTACAGGCGCTCGAGCAGCGCGCTGTCGTTCATCAGCGCCACGCGCCTTTGCAGCATGTCGTCGGCACAGGCGCTGATGCGCGGCTCCGCGCGCTCATATGCCTCGCGCACCTGCGCAAGCGGCGCGGGCTTGCCCATCATCCGGCGCAAAAAGCCCTTGGCCTCCTCCGCGAAGGAGCAGCTCCTGATCTGCGCGGCCAGCTCCTTCATCGTATTGTCCAGGGGGCTGATGTCGGTGCGCAGCATCTGCGAGAGCGCCATGTCGGAGAACATGCCGTATTCCTTCTGCGCCCGTGCGCCGAAGCCCTGCACCGCCGCCGCGTCGCGCAGATCAAGCCGCGCGGCCATCGCCCCGATGCGCGCGCGCATGTCGCCCGGCAGCTGCGCAAGCTCGGGCACAACCCCCTGCTCTGGCACGAGCGCGAAGCTGGAAAATTCGCCCATGCTCAGCCCTCCTGCTTAAACAGCCCGGCGAACGGATCGTCCGCGGCCTGCTCCGGCTCCGGCGCGGCCTGCGGTACGTCCTCAGGTGTCAGCCCGTCGCTGCGCAGCATGTCGGCGAGCACGTCCATCTCGCTCTCCAGGTTGATGAAGCGGTATTCGTTGAGCGCATCCAGCTGCTTGTGGAACGCCGCCTGCACCTGCGAAAGCGCGCCGGTGATCTTCTGATTGATCGCTGCGCCGCCGCCCGCGCCGATCTCGCCCTCCAGTCGGGCGCGCGCATCCAGCAGCTTGAGCGTGGTGGGCAGGTAGTAGTTCAGGAACGTGCGCAGCGAGGAGAGCATGCCCGGCTGCTCCTCCAGCCGGTGCAGAATCGCCCGGCAGGTCGTCTCCACGTCCGCAATCTGCGCGGAGAGCGCCGGATCGGCAATCGCGTCGTTCGCCCGCGCGATGGCGTCCAGCTGTGCGCGCGCCTCGGTGATGAGCGCGTCCACCTGCGCGTTGCCCGACTGCGGCGCGCGCTCCACCTCGACCACGCGGTCGGGGAACAGCCTGCGCCCCAGCACGAACGCACCCGCGCCCACGGCAGCTGCCAGAATGTACTGCAAAATCGAGCCGATGCCCAGCACAAGCGCCACAGCCAGCACGGCGGCGCCTGCCAGCACAAAGGGCGCGCCGGAACGAATCGTCTTTTTCTCCATGACCTTCTCCCTCATCGATCCTGTTGTTTTGATCATCCCTCCGCCCGGCTCCGATCCCAGGCGCCGGCCGGCAGCATTTGGGATGCCCGTCAGTCCTCATCCACGCGGAACGAGGCGCTCACGCGGGCCGATGCCGGCAGCGCCTGATAGCTGCGCCACTGCTCCACAAACGCCTTGTCCACAAAGAAGCGCACCATTATTTTCCCGCCGGCGGGGATGCCCACGCTCTGCTGCGTCGCGCCGTCGGCGTAGATCAGGTCGCCGCCCGCAGTGTACAGCCCGAAGGTGACCGTCGGGTCATAGGCGTCCATCTGCGTGGGATTCTCGATCTCGCAGATGACCATCATCTCGCCCGTCGTCGCGTCCGTTTCGATGCGCGCCTCCGCGTTCAGGGTGAAGCTGGCGTGCGCAGCGTCCACGCTCATGGTGCGCAGATCGTAGGACAGCCCCGTCACCACCGGGGAGGCCGCGCCGCTCTCGCCCGGCTCGAAGGGCACGATGTCGAACAGATATCCGTCCTGCCCCGGGGAGAGAAAGTACGGCCAGAGCTGCGACACCTCGCGCGTGGAGAGGATCTGGTCGCCGCCGATGAGGTCGAACGTGCCCTCGTTGAGGCACAGCACGTCGTCGGAATTGTTGTGCACCTGCGCGAAGCTGTACACCAGATAGTAATCGCCGGACTGCACAATGCTGCACGAGGAGCGCACCACCACTACCGGCTCCTCCTCAGCCAGGCCCGCCGCGCACACACACAGCAGCGCCAGCAGCGCCGCAAGGACCTTCTTCATCATCGCAAAACCTCCCGTCTCCGCCCCGGTTCATTGTCCGGGATCAGTATAGCATGTTTGATTTTTGCGCGCAAGCTGACCCTGCGCACAATGTCGGCGCGCGCGCCTCAAAACCGCCGCAGGGGCCGCCACCGCGCAGACAGAAAGGGCGCGGCTGGCCGCAGAGCAATCCGCCCGCAGCGCGCCGCGCCCCCTGATTACCGAAGCACCTGACGGCGCACGCCGTCCTCGCTGACCACCGTGATGGGATCCGACTCGCCGCTCAGGCAAAGCTGCTCCGCATCGCCAAGCGCCAGCGCGCCGCGCACGGCGTTCAGCTCCGCCACGCGATAGCGCAGGCGCACACAGCCGTCCATATCCGCCGTGACGATCTCCGTCACGCCCAGGCGCGTCAGCACATCCAGCGCATGCTGGTCGAACTGGAGCATCAGGCTGTCGGCCCGGCTGGAGGCGTGCATGATCAGGCAGATGTCCCGCCCGCCGGTGGACGCCTCGTCCAGCTTCTCGCGGAAGACCACCTCGTCGCCCATCGCCGTGAACACGCGCAGGTTGAGCATCATGCCGCCCACGCGCGCCTGGCGCAGCCACTTGTCGCTGGCCGACACGCCCAGGTAGCCGCGCTGCGTGCCGAAGGTGGCAATGCGCTGCGTGCCCTGCTGCACCGCCTGTGCCCCCGGCACAAGCGGCGCGGTCTCCAGCGCGGAAGCGGCTGCCGGCGCGGCCAGCAGCACGGCAGCCAGCGTCAGGGCTGCCACACAGTTTTTCTTTCTTTGGTAAGCGTTCACGCTACGCGCCCCTTTCTCGTCTCTCATCATCAGTCCACCCCATAGCCCTGCGGCACGGGCGTCTCCCTCGGCGTCACGCCGACGTACACCCTGGGCGTCTGCGCCTTGTAGGTATCCGTATACTTCAGCTCACGCGAGATCTCCAGCCCCTTGGCGTCCATCGTCACCAGGTAGACATCCACGACATAGCCCTTCTCGCCCTTGGTGGTCTGGTGCGTCTCGTCGTCGTAGACCACATACTGCGCTTCCTTGTCGGGAATCATCGTCGGCTCGGGGACGGGCAGCTCCTCCTTGACCACGGAATCCAGCTTGTAGGTATAGCCGTTGGGGTCGGGCCTGCCGTAGATGGTGAATTTGCAGCGATAATAGTTGTTCTTGCCCTTGTAATACTCGGAGGAAATGTAGATATCCGCATTCGTGTTGTTCCGGAACACGAAGTCCAGCCGGTCGTCCTGCACGGTCGCGTCCAGGCCCAGGGCCACATAGCTCGAGGGCAAGGTGTGCTGGTAGCGCGTCCTGACCTCCAGCCCCGCGTTGACCACGGCGTTGTACAGCGTGGAGGACACCTGACAGATGCCGCCGCCGTAGCCCTCGCGGTATTCGCCGTAGGCCAGCTCCAGCGCCGGCTGATAGCCGTTGGCCGCGGTGCGCTTGCCGGTGATCTTGTTGAAGGACACCTGCTCGCCGGACTTGATGATCAGATGGTTGAACTTCTCGGTGCCGATGCGGATGTTCTCGCTGCGCGACTCCGCGTAATCGCCCGTCTTGCCGATGGAGGTTTCGAAGCTGCTGAGCTGCACGATCTGCCCCTCGAGGTATTCGCGGGTGATCGGCGCCTCCACCGGGGTGGGCGTCAGATCGACCACGCCGGATTCGAGCTTGTCGACCATGGCGCAGATGCGCTCGTTCAGCCCGGTGATGTCCAGCTCCTTGCCGGGGATATCATCGGTGTAGGAGAACGGCGGCCACTTCGTATCGTCGTCGACGCGGGTGGCGCTCACCGGGGACTGATCGACCTCGCTTTTAATCTGATTGAGAATCTGGTTGACGCCGGACAGGTCGTAGCTCAGCGTCGTGTAGCGCATGGCCGGCTCCTGCTCCAGCGCGCGCACCTGCTCGTAGCGCTCCGCCGAGGAGCCTGTGTGCCCGATCGCCCAGAGCTGGTCGAGCTGATCCGCCACGTCGTACTGCATGTGCAGATCCTCGCCGGTGATGTCCCAGCTTCGGCCGTCCTGCGTGCGCAGGGTGATGCGCCAGGAGGAAATCAGGCTGGTGACCTGGCGGGTGACCACATCCGCCGCCTCGTCCAGCGTCATGCCCTCCAGCGGGATGCTGTTGACGAAGATATTGGGGTAGAACACGTTATCGCCCCGGTCGAGCGTGCGCTTGATATCCACCAGATGGCTGCCGCCCCGCACCGCGACCACGCCCAGCGCAATCAGCAGCAGCGCGCACAGCGTGCCCACAGCGGTGCGCCGGATCCTCGCGGCCCGTCTCTCTCTGGCCTTCTTGCTGGGCTTGCGCGCCGGCTTTTTGCGCGGCGCGCTCTTCTTTGCCGCTGCGGGCCTGGGCTTTTCCTTGGCCTCCGTGCGGCTGCTCTCCTGCCTGCGCAGGGCGAGGATCTCCTCGCCCTCCTTCGCGCGCTGGCTGCGCGGCGGCTGCTTTGCAGCGGCCTGCGCCGGCTCCGCATCCGACGCGGCGCGCCCGCTTTGCGCTGCGCCGGCCTTGGGCGGCGTCTGCTGCGTCCTGCGCTCGGCTGCGCCGCTCACCCGCTTGACCAGCCATTCCGGCTCGTCCTCGTCGCTGACGACGATGCGGTGCGGCGTCTCCTCCGGCAGGGGCTGGGCAGCCTGCGGCCTCCTTCTTCGGTGCGGCTGTCTGCTGTCAGACAAAGCCTCCACCTCCTTCTAAATCCAAACGGGAACAATGCCCGATCATCTTATAATCGTTCAAGCTATATCATACTTCATTTTCGTCCCGCATGCAAGGACTTTTTGCATCCGAACGCCTTCAAAGCATATGACGCGCCAAATGGCGCTTTTGTTGCGCCCGAAACGGACTTGGCAACTTTTTTTCTCCCGGGCCTTGACAAGGCGCGCGGATTTGCTTATAATGTATCCGTTGCATCGCTGATGCACCCAATTGCATATGCGGTAGTGCTGGAATTGGCAGACAGGCACGTTTGAGGGGCGTGTGTTGTATGACGTATGGGTTCAAGTCCCATCTACCGCACCAGGCTCCGGGCTTCGATCATTCGAAGCCCGGTTTTTTGTACCGCAGCAAAATCGGGTTCAAAATCCCTGCCCAGTATTGAAAAAGCGGTGAAATCGAGCTATAATAGTGTAGCCGTCGTACGATGTAAAGGAGGTGCTGAGTGTGGCGACGAAGAGCTTTCTGAAAAATGTATCCCTTCGCAGCACAAAGCAGTGCCAAAGCTTCATCCGCGCGCTGGAGAAATCCACTCAACAGTGTAAGGAAGACACCGCTTCCTGCAAGCCGGCACATGATATGACGCGCGAACAGATACGAAAGGTATTTCAATCCGAAAATGGCTGAGCTCACCGGGATTTGGCAGGTCAATCTGCATGACATGATTGCCGAAATCGGAGAGGAGCAAACAAAGAAGCTCCTCTCTGGTTTTTTATGTCCTCAGAACCCGGATGTTCAGTCCTTTCTAAGTGAAAAGGCCATTCTCTTTGCCCGTCAAGGCTATGCTGCCACCTATTTGGTCTTCATGAGCCATCAGGGGAATACCGTATTGGTCGGATACTACGCCATTGCCATCAAGGCAGTGGTGATCAAGGGAACGGCACTCAATCAAAAATGGCGAGCACGCCTGCGGCGATATGCCAGCTATGACGAAGAGCTGAAGCAATTCACGATGGCCCTCCCGCTGATTGGTCAGTTGGGCAAGAACTTTGCAAACGGTTATCACCGGCTCATTACAGGAGATGAGTTGCTTCAGCTGGCATGTGATCGGGTTCGCAGTCTTCAGGTGATGGCAAGCGGCAAAATGGCATATCTTGAATGTGAGGATATCGAACCCTTGACTTCCTTTTATGAACGCAACGGCTTCATCCGGTTCGCCAATCGCAATCTGGATGGCGATGAACAGGATTGCAGCAAGACACCCTATCTTGTGCAGATGATCAAATACTTTTCCGGCAAGGGCGAATCGTGACACAGAGGGCCCTGCCGCTGTGCATCACTCGCAAAAGGCGCCGCCCCTTGGCCGCACAAGCCATTTGGGACAGCGCCTTTTTCATATATCGTCCTCAGGCCTTCCGCTTCTCCCCCGGCGCCAGCTCGTTGATCACCAGCGCGGCGAAGATCACGGCGAAGCCCAGCAGCATCTTTTGCGTCACCACCTCGTGCAGGAACAGGCACGAGGCCAGCGCGCCGAACACCGACTCCAGCGACAGCAGGATCGCCGCGTGCGAGGCGGGGGCCATGCTCTGGCCGATGTTCTGCAGGCTCATGGCGATCATCGTGGAGAAGACCGCCAGGTAAACCAGCCCGCCGATGGAGCCGGTGCTGATCACAAGCGGCATACCCCGCTCGAAGAGCAGATGCACGGCCAGCGCGCACAGCGCCGCGAACGCGAATTGCAGCACGATCAGCGCATAGACATCCGTATGGCGCTGGCAGCGCTCCACCGCCATGATGTGCGCCGCGTAGAGCACGCCGCAGCCCAGCGTCAGCACGTCGCCGACGTTCAGGCCGCCGCTTTCGCCGTCCAGCGAGAGCAGGCCGATGCCCATCAGCATCAGCCCCGCCGCGATGAAGTTCGCCCGGCGCAGGCGCTGGCGGAAGACCGCATAGCAGCCAAACGGCACCAGCAGCACATAGACCGTCGTCAGGAAAGCGTTCTTGCCCGCAGTGGTGTACTGCAATCCGATGGTCTGCACGATATAGGCGCCGGAGAGCAGCAGCCCCACCAGCGCGCCGCGCGCGACGTCGCCGCGCGTCAGCCCCCACAGGTGCCTGCGGAAGACCACCGCCGCCATCACCGCCGCCGCAGCATAGCGGATGGCGATGATCGCCGCCGGCGGGATGCTGTCCAGCGTGTTTTTCATCACCACAAAGCCCGTGCCCCAGATCATCGCGGTCAGCACCAGCATGCCGTCCGCCAGCCACTCTCGTCTGGTCATCGCATGATTCCTCCATTCCGGCAGCGCCGGCACAATTCAGCCGATATTCTATCACAATTCGCCGCCAAAGAAAAGCTTTACAGGCCCGGCTTTTTGGTGTATGATTGAAGGTAAGATGCACAATCTGTACAAATTCCGACAAAACCGCGCCTGAATCCAGGCATGTTCAAAGGAGAGATCCGTATGACACAGTCCATTCCCAACCTGATTCTCCCCGGCGAGGAGCCGGCAGAGGCGCCCGCCGCTCAGGCCGCCGTTGCCGCTCAGGCCGCGCCTGTCGCACAGGCCGCGCCTGTCGCACAGGCCGCGCCTGTCGCACAGGCCGCGCCTGTCGCTCAGGCCGCGCCCGCTGTGCAGGCCGAGCCGCAGAAGGCCGCCGAGCAGCCGCTCGAGCCGGTGGACGCCAAGGACGATTCCCTCAACTTCGACAACCTCTCCGAGCAGGAGCAGGCTGCCGTGCTCGCCTTCGTGGAGCGCATCGACATCTCCAACAGCGAGACCGTCCTCAAGTACGGCAACGCCGCACAGATGAAGATCAGCCAGTTCTCCGACAAGATCCTGGCCGACGTGAAGACCAAGGACACAGGCGCAATCTCCGACATGCTGACCGACCTCGTCGCCCAGCTCAAGGGCTTCGACGTGGACGAGGGCAAGAAGGGCGGCTTCTTCGGCCTGTTCAAGAAGGCCGGCA
>JBJEYK010000265.1:0-3878 GCA_051886775.1 Candidatus Ventricola sp.
ATGGTGTCGCCGATGCCGTCCAGCAGCAGCGCGCCGATGCCGATGGCGCTCTTGATGCGCCCCTGTTCCGGCAGCCCCGCCTCGGTGACGCCCAGGTGCAGCGGATAGTCGCACGCGGCGCTGGCCAGGCGATAGGCGCTCACGGTGTCCGGCACGTTGCTGGCCTTCATGGAGAGCACCATGTCGTAAAAGCCGCAGTTCTCCAGCATCCGTGCGTGCGCCAGTGCGCTCTCCACCATGCCCTGCGGCGTTGGCCCGCCGTATTTGGCGATGATCTCCTTCTCCACCGAGCCGGAGTTCACGCCGATGCGCACGGGGATGTGGTGCGCCTTGACGCAGTCCGCCAGAATGCGCACGTTCTTTTCGCCGCCGATGTTGCCGGGGTTGATGCGCAGCTTGTGGATGCCGTTTTCCACCGCGGCAATGGCCAGCTTATGATCGAAGTGAATGTCGGCCACCAGCGGCACGGGGCTGGCGTCCACCAGCGCGCGCACAGCCGCGGCGCAGGCCTCGTTGTACACCGAGACGCGCACAATGTCCGCCCCGGCAATCGCCAGCGCGCGGATCTGCGAGAGCGTCGCCTCCACATCCGCCGTATCGGTATTGGTCATCGACTGCACGCTCACCGGCGCGCCGCCGCCGATCAGGACGCTGCCCGCCCTGACCTGCCTGGTCAATTTCGGCATACGCTGCCTCCTTCGTTCATCCAGTTATTTTACAAAAATCTGCATGATGTCCTTGTACGTCAGCACGAGCATCAGCCCCATCAGCAGGATGAAGCCCGCAGCGTGGATGGCGCCCTCCAGCTCGCGCTTGACCGGCTTTTTGCGGATGCCCTCCGCCAGCAGGAACAGCGCCTTGCTGCCGTCCAGCCCGGGAATCGGCAGCAGGTTCATCACGCCCAGGTTGACGCTGATGAGCGCCAGCAGCTCCAGATAGATGTCGATGCCGCCCTGCTGGGTGACCTCCTGGATGAGATACACCGTGCCCACCGGGCCTGTCACCTCGCCCACGCCCTCGCCCTTGAAGATCAGGTTTTTAAGCGTCTGCACGATGGCCGCGACGCTCTCGATATTGTATCGCACGGAGAAGGGGACGCTCTCCAGCAGGGACAGGCGCATGCGCTCCTGCGCGAAGGTGAAGCCCAGCCGATAGCGGCTGACCTCCTCGTCGTAAAACGGGGTGATCGTGATCTCCCGCACCTCGCTGGCTGCATCCTGCGCGACGCGCAGGGTCACGTCCCTGCCCTCGCTGCCTGCGATCGCACTGAACGCCTCCTGCGCGTTTTCGATGTCGACGCCGTTGACGGCCAGCAGCCAGTCGCCCGGCAACAGCCCGGCCTGCGCGGCGTTCGGCTCCACCGCCTCCACGCGGGAAACGATGCTCATCACCCCCAACGCGCTGAGATAGAGCACGATCACCAGCAGCGCGACGGCAAAGTTCATCACAGGGCCGCTGAGCACCGTCAGCATCCGCTTCCAGACACGCTGCCGGTTGAAGGCGCGCTCATCGTCCTCGTCGTAAAACTGGCAGTAGCCGCCAATCGGCAGCAGCCGGAGGACAAACCGGGTGCCGCGCTTGCTCGTCCAGCTGGCCAGTCGCGGCCCCATGCCCATGGCAAACTCCTGCACCTCGATTCCCGTCGCGCGCGCCGCCCAGAAGTGCCCGGCCTCATGCGCGATGATCAGCACGCCCAGCAGCAGCAGTGCCAGCAGCACATACATGCCTGTTCTTCCACTCCTTTTCCGTCGTCAGACCGCAAAGCGGCTCGTTTGCAGCAGCTCACCCGCCTTGCGCCGCGCCGCCAGATCGCTCTCAAATACCTGCTCCAGCGTGGGATGCTGCGTGACCGGCACGGCGTGCATCGTCTCCTCCACCAGCTGCGCAATCTGCCCGAAGCGGATGCGGTCGTGCAGGAAGGCGTCCACGGCGATTTCGTTCGCGCCGTTGAGGATCGCACTCATCGTACCGCCCGCGCGCAGCGCCTCGTAGGCCAGGCCCAGCCCCGGGAACCGGGTCAGATCCGGCTGCTCGAAGGTCAGCGCCTTCATGGCGGCAAAGTCGATGCGCGCGCCGCCGGTCTCCAGGCGCTCCGGCCAGGCCATGGCGTAGAGAATCGGCAGGCGCATGTCCGGCGTGCCCATCTGCGCCATCACCGCGCCGTCCTCAAATTCGACCATAGAGTGTATGACGCTCTGCGGGTGAATCAGCACGTCGATTTGCTCCGCCGGCATGTCAAACAGCCAGCGCGCCTCAATGACCTCCAGCGCCTTGTTCATCATGGACGCGGAGTCGACGGTGATCTTGCGCCCCATGCTCCAGTTGGGATGGCGCAGCGCCTGCTCCTTGGTGGCGCACTGGATGGCGGCACTGTCCCAGGTGCGGAATGGGCCGCCGCTGGCCGTCAGGATCAGGCGGCGCGGCCTGTTCGGCCCCGCGCCCTGCAGGCACTGAAAGATGGCGCTGTGCTCGCTGTCCACCGGCAGCAGCGGATGGCCCGCCGCGCGGGCGGCCTGCGTCACCAGCTCGCCGCCAGCGACCAGCGGCTCCTTGTTGGCCAGCAGCACGCGCTTGCCGCAGGCCAGCGCCTCCATCACCGCGGCCAGACCCGCGATGCCCACCACGCAGACGAGCACGTCGTCCGCATCGCAGGCGCGCGCCACATCCAGCAGCACATTCTCGCCAAACATCCACTGGCATGCGCCGCGGATGTCCGCCGGGATCTCCTTCGGCTCGACCGTCAGCGCCGCAATCTGCGGACGGAAGGCACGAACCTGCTCAAAGAGCTTCTCGCTCGAGGAATGGGCGACCAGCGCGACGACCTGAAAGCGGTCGCTGTGGCGCGCGGCGACGTCGAGCGCCTGCGTGCCAATGGAGCCGGTCGAACCCAGAATAGCCAATCTGCGCATGCTAGTCCTCCGTGTCTCCCCCGCGCTCACAGCACCAGGGTGTAGCAGTACATCACAATCAGCGTGAAGATCACGCTGTCAAACCGATCCATGACCCCGCCATGGCCGGGAAAGATCTTGCCATAGTCCTTGATGCCGCTGAAGCGCTTGAGCAGCGACGCCGTCAGGTCGCCCACCTGCCCCGCCACCGCGCCGACCACGCCCAGCAGAATCGCTGCGGGCACGCCGGGCATCGGCATGTGCAGCACATATACAAAGGCCGCCCGGCAGAGCAGCGCAAACACGACGCCGCCCAGCACGCCCGCCACCGCGCCCTCAATCGTCTTCTTCGGGCTGACCGTCGGGCAGAGCTTGTGCCGGCCCAGCGCACGCCCGCCGAAATAGGCCATCGCGTCGCAGCCGTAGGCAATGGCAAAGGCCATCGTGATCAGCGCAATGCCCGGCACGCGGCCAAACGTCTTGTTCAGCATCATCATGAACATCGACATGGGCATCAGGCAGGTCAGCAGCGGATACATCGACGCGGCGGCGTCCGGAAAGCCCGGCTCCTTGCCCAGCAGCACGCCCAGCATCGACACGCCCATCGCCGCCGTCAGCAGCAGGAGCGGGTCGAGCACGCCCATCACGCGGCTCAGCGGCCACATCAGCGCCGCCGCCAGATAGCCGCCCCAGGCGCACACGCGGTAGCCCGCCGCCTGCAGCGCGCGATAGTACTCCTTCATTGCGATCAGCGTCAGCACCACGATGGCCAGCTCGGCAAGCCAGCCGCGCACCACCAGCACGAAGATCAAAATTGGCACGCCAATCAGCGCGGTGAGCAAGCGCGTCCTCATATCATCCCTCTTTCCCGTCATACGCCGCCGAACCGGCGGCTGCGTCTTGTGTAGGCGCGCAGCGCTTCGTCGTATGCGCTGCGGTCAAAGTCCGGCCAGAGCACGTCCGTCTGATAGAACTCCGCATAGGCCAGCT
>JBJEYK010000266.1:0-10456 GCA_051886775.1 Candidatus Ventricola sp.
TGCTGCTATCTGCCGCCGTTCTGCCACTTCACGCCCGAGCAGTGGCAGGACATCGGCCATGAGTATGACGAGGTGCGCGACTGCATGCTCGGCTGGGACATCACCGATTACGGCCTGGGCAACTTCGACAAGTTCGGCTTCTCGCTGATCACCATCCGCAACGGCAACCGCGCCATGGCGGACAAGTACCCCAAGGTCTACGCCGAGAAGCTGCTCTACCTCAAGGAAGGCCAGTACGCGCCCAACCACTTCCACTGGTACAAGACCGAGGACATCATCAACCGCGGCGGCGGCAACGTGCTCATCCGCGTGTACAACTCGCTGCCCAATGAGGAGATCGACTACGAGAGCGACGTGACCGTCCACACCGACGGCCGCACCTACACCGTGCCCGCCGGCACGCAGATCCGTCTGACCCCGGGCGAGAGCATCCATGTGCAGCAGTTCCTCTACCACGACTTTGCCGTGGAGGAGGGCACCGGCCCCGTGCTGCTGGGCGAGGTGAGCCAGTGCAACGACGACAACACCGACAACCGCTTCAATCCGCCGGTGGGCCGCTTCCCGAAGATCGAGGAGGACGAGCCGCCGTACCGCCTGCTGTGCAACGAGTACCCGAAGGCCGAGTGAGGAGGGCAAGCCGATGATCGACGTGACGGCACTGGGCGAGCTGCTCATCGATTTCACCATGGTCAGCGCCGACGGCGAGGGCTATCCCACGATGGCCGCGCATCCCGGCGGCGCGCCGGCCAACTTCCTGGCCGCGCTGGCGAAGTACGGCAAGAAGACCGCGCTGCTGGGCAAGGTCGGCACGGACAAGTTTGGCCGGCTGCTGAGGGGCACGCTGGAGGGCGCGGGCATCGCGACGCGCGGCCTGGTCGCGGCGGACGACGTGTTTACCACGCTGGCGTTTGTGACGCTGGACGCCTCCGGCGACCGCGAGTTCTCCTTCTCCCGCAAGCCGGGCGCGGACACCTGCCTGAGGTTTGAGGAACTCGACCTTTCGCTCATCGACGAGGCGCGGGTGTTTCACTTTGGCACGCTGTCGCTGACGGATGAGCCGGCGCGCAGCACCACACAGCAAGCCGTCGCCTACGCCAGGGCGCACGGCAAGCTGATCACCTACGACCCGAATCTGCGCAAGCCGCTGTGGAGGAGCCAGGACGAGGCGAAGGCGCAGATGCTCTGGGGCCTTGCCCAGGCGGACGTGGTCAAGATCAGCGACGAGGAGGTGGACTTCCTCTTTGGCCTGAACGCGCAGGACGGCGCGAAGCACATCCTCAAGGAATACGGCGTGAAGCTGGTGTTCGTCACCTGCGGCGCGGACGGCTGCTTCTTCATGAACGGGAAGGCGAGCGGCCATGTGCCGGGGCTTGACGGCATCAGGACGGTCGATACCACCGGCGCGGGCGACATCTTCGGCGGCAGCGCGGTGTCCCGCCTGCTGGAGACCGGCAAGGCGCCCGAGGCGCTGGAGGAATCCGAGCTGCGGGAGATCGTCTCGTTTGCCTGCACGGCGGCAGGGCTGTCCACCACCAGGCACGGCGGCATCCAGAGCGTGCCGGACTACGACGACGTGATCAGGAGAATGCGCTGATGCTGCACACGATTCATAACAGCCGACTGACGGTCGCGGCGGACGACCTGGGCGCACAGCTGTGGTCGATCCGCTCCGCCGACGGCGCGGAATACCTCTGGCAGGGCGATCCCGCGTACTGGAGCGACCGCGCGCTGACGATCTTCCCGTATGTCGCCCGGCTGTGGCAGGGGCGCTATGAGATGGATGGCCAGCCACACGCGCTGCCGATCCACGGCTTCGCGCCGACGAGCCGGTTCGCCCTCGCCGAAAAAACGGACGCGCGCCTGGTACTTGCGCTGGAAAGCAGCGAGGAAACCTATGCGCAGTATCCGCGGCGCTTCGTCTTTCGGGTGATCTATGCGCTCGAGGGGAACGCGCTGGATGTGACCTACGAGGTGGAGAACCGCGACGACCGCGCGATGCACTTCGGCCTGGGCGGGCATCCGGGGTTCAATGTGCCGCTGGAGCCGGGCCGCCGGTTTGAGGATTACCGCCTGCGCTTTGGCCAGGCGTGCAGCCCGATGCGCGTGGGCTTTACGAGCGACTGCTTTGTCTCCGGGCAGGACACGCCCTTCCCGCTGGAGGACGGCACACTGCTGCCGCTGCGCCATGCACTCTTTGACGACGACGCGATCGTTCTGCGCGACATGGCGCGCTCGGTCACGCTCGAGACGCCGGGCGGCGCGCGCAGCGTGACGGTGTCGTTCCCCGACATGCCGTATCTGGGCATCTGGCATTGGCCGCGCAAGGACGCGCCGTATGTGTGCATCGAGCCGTGGCGCTCGCTGCCCGCGCGCGCGGGGCGCGTTGCCGTGCTGGAGGAGCAGGCGGATCTTGTGCATCTGGCGCCCGGGGCGCGCTATGCGAACCGCTGGCGGATGACCTTCGGCGGGGCATGACGCCCGGCAGTGCATGACGCCCGACAGTGCATGACGCCCGGCGGAGCATGATGCCCGACGGAGCAGGCTGACATGACGGGCGATAAGCGCGAAGCGAGAAAGGGGCAAAGCCTGCCGCCGCCGGTGGCGGATGAAGGCAGGCGGAGCGTTGGATAAGCGTATCAAGCGCAAAGCAGGCTGCGGGAGGACGACAACCTCCGCAGCCTGCTTTGTGTTTGGCCATCAAACCGTCTTTTCCGTCAGCGCCTTCAGCCGGGCGGTGAGCAGCATATTCTCGCGATAGTCGATCGGGCAGTCGATGACGGCGGGAACCTCCTGGCGGAACGCCCCCTCCAGGGTGGGCAGCAGATCCTCCGTGCGCGTCACGCGGTAGCCCCGGCAGCCCATGCTCTCGGCCAGCTGCACGAAATCGGGGTTCTCAAAGGCGGTCATGCTCGTGTGGCCGAAGCGGTCGAGCTGCTTCCACTGGATCAGGCCGTAGGCGCTGTCGTTGAAGATCAGGGTCACGAAGGGCAGGCGCTCGCGCCTTGCGGTCTCCAGCTCCTGGCAGTTCATCATGAAGCCGCCGTCGCCGGTGACGGCCAGGATGCGCCGGTCGGGGTGCACCAGCCGGGCGGCCAGCGCGCCGGGCACGGCGATGCCCATCGTGGCAAAGCCGTTGGAGATCAGGCAGGACTGCGGCTCGTCGCATGGGTAGTGCCGGGCGATCCACATCTTGTGCGCGCCGACATCGCTGAGCAGGATGTCGCCCGCCCCCATGACGCGGCGGATGTCGCTGAGCACGCGCTGCGGCTTGACGGGGAAGGCGTCGTCGCACGCGTAGGCTTCGTACTCCTGCACCATGCGTGCGCGCAGGGCAAAGGCCTGCTCCGGCTCCTGGATGCGCACGGTGAGCTGGGCGAGGCGGCGCAGCGTCTCGGCCATGTCGCCCACGACCTCGATGGCCGGCGGATAGCAGCGGTTGACGTGCGCCGCCATGCCGCTGACGTGTACGATCGTCTTGTCCTGCCGGGGATCCAGGCGGGCGGGGGACAGCTCCACGATGTCATAGCCGACGCACAGCAGCAGATCGGCCTGCTCCAGCAGCAGATCCTGATAGTCCCGCTGCGGGATGCCGATGGTGCCCAGCGAATAGGGATCGTCGCTGCGGATGACGCCCTTGGCCATCATGGTGTTGACCACGGGCAGATGCGCGGCGTGCGCCAGCTCCGTGACCTCGGCGGCGACATCGCTGCGGGCAGCGTCCGCGCCGACCAGCATCACGGGGCACCTGGCGCGCGAGAGCAGCTTGGCGGCCTGGGCGATGGTCTCCAGGTCGGCGTATTCGGGGCGGCTGTTCTGCGGCGTCATGGGCTTCATGCCGTCCGGCACCTGCATGCGCGCCACATCCACGGGCAGGTCGATATGCGTCGCGCCCATCTTGCCGTCCCGCTGGGCGTATTTGAAGGCCAGGCGCACAATCTCGGTGATGCTGTCCGGCCGCATGACCAGCTTGGTGCGCTTGGTGATCGGCTCAAAGAGCTTGTTCAGATCCAGATACTGATGGCCGGTGATGTGCATGCGCTCCGAGGAGACCTGCCCCGTGATGGCGACCAGCGGCGCGCCGTCCGAATTGGCGTCCGCCACGCCGGTGATCAGGTTGGTGGCGCCCGGGCCAAGCGTGGCCAGGCAGACGCCTGCCCGGCCCGTCAGCCTGCCGTAGACGTCCGCCATGAACGCGGCGCCCTGCTCGTGCCGGGTGGTGATGAAGCGGATCGGTGAGGCGGCCAGCGCCTCGATGATCTCCAGATTTTCCTCGCCGGGGATGCCGAAAATGGTGTCCACGCCCTCGGCGATAAGGCATTCCACCAGCTTCTGCGCAACATTCATCTGGGTTTCCTCCTCCAAAGGGAAACGAGCAGACGCCCGGAGGGGGCTGCTCGCCACTAGACAAGGATAGTATACTCCGCGGCCGGGAATTGTCAAGGCGCAAAGGGGCCGTTTTGCGTATTTCATGGCACAATAAATGCAAATCTAAAGAATTATCGCTGAATTACATAAGAATATGACTAATGCAAAAAAGAATCTTGCATGATGGCCTGGATTATGCTATGATGAAGCGCAGGCATGGACTGCGCTGCGCCCGGCTGCGGCGCGGGCGGCCATGCGCTTACAGGCCCATTTGCCGGTGCGCCGGGCATCGGCGGTTTCATTTTATGCTGCGTGCGGCGCGGGCGTGCCGCATACAGCGCCTGTCAAGGAGGAGTCATCGTGCCGGAACCAAGAGAGCTGACCAGGCATACCGAGGACATCAACGAGCTGCTTGCCCGCTACGGGGTCAAGTTCGGCCTGTACAAGAACGGCGTGTTCAAGGAGCAGCTGTTCCCGTTCGACGCCATTCCCCGGGTGATCACCGCGGCAGACTTTGCCGTGCTGGAGCGGGGGCTTAAGCAGCGCGTGACGGCGCTCAACTGCTTCATCGCGGACATCTACGGCGAAAAGCGGATCATCCGCGACCGCGTGGTGCCGGAGGAATTTGTGTTTGGCAGCCCGGGCTATCTGGCGCAGTGCGAGGGCACGCTGCCGCCCAAGGGCATCTGGTCGCACATCTCCGGCATCGATCTGGTGCAGGCGAAGGACGGCGGCTGGTTCATCCTGGAGGACAACCTGCGCGTGCCCTCCGGCGCGTCCTATCCGATGATCGCCCGGGAGCTGTGCCGCCGCGCCAGCCCGCGCACGTTCCAGACGATCGGCGTGGCGGACAACCGGGACTATGCCGGACTGCTGCGCGCGGCGATGGACCATGTGAACACCGGCGGCTGCACGGTCATCCTCACGCCGGGGAGGTACAACGCCGCCTATTTCGAGCACTCCTACCTGGCGGAGAAGACCGGCGCGCACCTGGTGACCGGCAGCGAGCTGTCCGTGGAGGACGGATTCCTCTGGTTCAACGGCTACGATGGCCGCAGGGAGCGCGTGGGCACCGTGTACCGCCGCATCTCCGACGATTATCTCGACCCGATGAGCTTCCGCGCCGATTCGCTGATCGGCATCCCGCACCTGTACGAGGTGTTCCGCCGGGGCAATGTGGCGCTGATGAACGCGCCCGGCAACGGCGTAGCGGACGACAAGGGCATCTACTACTTCGTGCCCAGGATGATCAGGTACTATCTGGGCGAGGAGCCTGTGCTGCGCAACGCGCCGACCTACCTGCCCTACTACGAGGACGACATGCGCTATGTGCTGGAACACTTCGATACCCTGGTGCTCAAGGACGTGGCGGAGGCCGGCGGCTACGGCGTGGTGTTTGGCAGCAAGATGACCGCGCAGCAGAAGGCGGACTTCATCGCCCTGCTCAGGCGCGAGCCGCGCCGCTTCATCGCCCAGGAGGTCATCGACTTCAGGGATCTGGACATCATGGAGGGCGGCGAGGCGGTGCCGCGCAAGGCGGATCTGCGCGCCTTTGTGCTGATGGGCGAGGAGCCCATGGTCTGGAAAAGCGGCCTGACCCGCTTTTCGCGCAACCCCGATTCCTTCATCGTCAACAGCTCACAGGGAGGAGGCTTCAAGGACACATGGGTATTGTCTCACTGACCAACACCGACAAGCTCTATTGGCTGGGCCGATACAGCGAGCGCGTCTACACCACCATCCGCCTGTTCGGCGAGAGCTTCGATCAGCTCATCGAGGGCGACGTGCGCAGCATCGGCACCTTCTGCGATTCGCTGAACATCCCCAACCTGTACATTTCCGGCGACGACTTTGTGGAGCGGTATCTGTTTGACCCGGAGAATCCGGACTCCGTGCTTGCCAACCTGACGCGCGCGTATGACAACGCGATGACGCTGCGCGAGGAGATCGGCAGCGAGTGCGTCAGCTACATTCAGCTGGCAATCTACGCGATGAACAGCCTGCGCGGCAGCGAGGGGCCGATGCTCGGCTTGCAGCGGGTGATCGACGACATTCTGGCCTTCTGGGGGCTGACGGACGACATCATCCCGGACGAGAACGTCCGCAACATCATCAAGGTCGGCAAGCGGGTGGAACGGCTGGATCTCTACGCCCGGCTGCACAGGCCGCAGCGGGATATCCTGCGCGAGGTGCGGCGGCTGGCGGTGCGCATCAGCCGCACCAATCTGCAGTACAGCCGGGCGGATATCGACGCGCTGAATGCGCTGGCTGAGGCGGAGACGACGGCCTATGACCGGATCGTCGCGCTGGTGGACGGCCTGGTGAGGATCTGAGAAGACGAGGTGCTCAATGAGGAGACTGGCGTTTTCGTTCCGGCTTCGGCTGGATTTCTCCGCGCCCGTGGCGCGGCATCACTTCACCCTGCGCTGCCTGCCGGGGGACGCGCCGCATCAGCGGGTGATCTCATCCTCGCTGCGTGTGGAGCCGCAGGCGCGGGTGATGCGCGCGCAGGACGGCTGCGGGCTGCTGCACTTTGGCAGCGTAGAAAAAGCGCATGACAGCTTTCTGGCGCTGGCGGAGGGCGTGGTGCTATCCTCGCTTGGCGAGGGCGAGCAGGCCGCGCCGGGCTGGCAGTTGGGGCTGTACCGCATGCGCACGCCGCTGACGGCGCCCGGCGCGGCCATCCGGGCGCTGAATCAGGCGATTCCCGCCGGCGCGCAGGGGGACGAGCTGGCCGCGCGGATCATGGAGCTGCTGCACGAGCGCTTTGTCTACCTGCCGGGCGCAACGGGGGCGTTCACCACCGCGGAGGAGGCCGCCGCCTCCATGCGCGGGGTTTGCCAGGATGAGAGCCACATCATGCTTTCGCTGCTGCGGCTGCGTGGCGTGGCCTGCCGCTATGCGGTGGGCTACATGCTGGGCGAGGGCTCCACGCACGCGTGGGTGGAGCTGGAACGCGCGGGCAGGTGGATCGGGCTGGATCCGACCAATCACCGCGCCGTCGGCGACAGCTATATCCGGGTGTCCGTCGGAAGGGATGCAGCGGACTGCCCCGTCAACCGGGGCGTGTTCTTCGGCAGCGCGGCGCAGCGCAGCGAGAGTGTCGTCCGCGTGTGGGAAGCGCAGGAGGGAGCCAAGGGATGATCGAAATTGTCACGCAGGTCGGCTTGCCCGTGGACGAGCAGCTCTGCATCCGCAAGAACCGCCTGCAGCCCGAGGGCGGCGGAAATGGCCGACGCATCAGCATCGTCACCGGCATCCACGGCGACGAGCTGGAGGGGCAGTATGTCTGCTATCTGGTGCAGCAGCGCATCGCGCAGCACCCGGAATGCCTGCGCGGCACGGTGGACATCTACCCCGCCATGAACCCGTTCGGCATCGACTCGGTTACGCGCGGCATCCCGGCATTCGACCTGGACATGAACCGCATCTTCCCCGGCAGCGTGGACGGCGATATGAACGAGTACATCGCCGCGCAGATCATCAGGGACATCGAGGGCAGCCATCTGGCGGTGGACATCCATGCCTCCAACATCTACCTGACCGAGATCCCGCAGATCCGCATCAACGAGCTGAGCGCCGGGCGGCTGCTGCCCCTGGCACGCAAGGCCAATGTGGACTTCGTGTGGGTGCACGGCGCGTCCACCGTGCTGGAATCCACGCTGGCATACAGCCTGAACAGCCGGGGCGTGGACACGCTGGTGGTCGAGATGGGCGTTGGCATGCGCATCACCCGCGCCTACGGCGAACAGCTGACGGACGGCGTCTTCAGCCTGATGCGCGAGCTGGGCATCTGGACGGGCGAGGTGAGCGCGGCGCACACGCCGATCATCTCCAGCGATCCGGACGAGGTGGAATTCCTGAACGCACCCGTGTCCGGCGTGTTCGTCAGGTCGGCGGAGCACGGCGCGCTGCTCATGCCCGGCGACGAGATCGGCCTGATCGTCGATCCACTGCGGGGCACGGTGCTCAACCGGGTGGTGTCCCCGTGCGAGGGCTGGCTGTTCACCGTGCGGGAGTATCCCATGGTGGATCAGGGCTCGCTGATGGCGCGTATCCTCAGGGGGCACATGGAGGAGGCGGCCAGGAAGGGAGGCGCTTGCCGGTGAAGAAGGAGGTTCTGCTGGAAATCAAGGCGATCTATCGGGACGATTTCCGCGTGACGGGCTACACCTTCGGCGAGGGAGAGCGCGCGCTGTGCATCGTCGGCAGCATGCGCGGAAACGAGAACCAGCAGCTCTACTGCTGCTCCCGCCTGGTGGCGCGGCTGCGGCAGCTGGAGGAGGAGGGCAGGCTGATCCCGGGCAGGCAGATCCTGGTGATCCCCTGCGCGAATCCCTATTCCATCAACACGAAGAAGCGCTTCTGGTGCACGGACAACACCGACATCAACCGCATGTTCCCAGGCTATGCGCAGGGCGAGACGACGCAGCGCATCGCTGCGGGCGTGTTTGATGTGATCAAGGGCTGGCAGTACGGCATTCAGTTCGCGTCCTTCTACATGCCGGGCGCGTTCGTGCCGCACATCCGCATGATGGATACCGGCTACCAGGACACGGAGCTGGCCTGCGAATTCGGCCTGCCCTACGTCGTGGTGCACAAGCCCCGCCCCTTTGACACCGCCACGCTCAATTACAACTGGCAGATCTGGGGCACGCACGCCTTTTCCCTGTACACGACCAACACGGCGCGCGTGGACGAGGAGAGCGCCTGCCAGGCGGAGGATGCCGTGCTGCGCTTTATGGCCAGGCGGCGGCTGATCAACCATCATCCGCACGGCGGCTACCGCTCCGAGGTGATCCGCTCGACGGACTTTGTCAGCGTCCGCGCGACCTGCTCCGGCTTTTTGCAGTGCCTGGTCCGCCCGGGCCAGCGGGTGGAGCAGGATGCGCTGCTTGCGCGCATTCTGGACCCCTATGAGGGCTGCGTCCGCGCCCAGCTGCGCGCGCCGGTGCCGGGCGTCGTAGCCTTCGCAGGGGACGAGCCGATGGTCTATGAAAACACTGCCGCGCTCAAGCTGATCCGCGAGGAGGCCTGAGCCGCTGCAAGTCTGCTGTCGCATATTTGCTGCTTTTGGGCGGTTCAGAGGATTCGTTCATCTGCCTTTCAGATTGTACATTTCGTTTTTCCCGATGGGGAAGGTGCTCAATCCTCGGCGCCCTTTGCCAGCGCGTCCCGCACGGCGGCGCGGATGGCCTTGCTGGACAGGGTTGCCCCGGATACGGTGTCCACTTCGCTGGTATTCTGTCGCAGCATCTCTGGGAGCATGGTCTCCGCCGGTGCTCCCCGTCCGTTTTCGTGGCGGAGAAGGTGGATCTCCCTGAGGGCGTGGCCCTGCACGATCACCTCCACGGTGACCTTGACCAGCGGGGTCTCCGCTTTTCCCTCATAGGCGCCGTCCGCCACCTGCTCCGGCGCAACAATGGCAACCGCGTCCAGCTGTGCGACCATCTTTCCGACCTGCCTGTCCATCATGAGACAAATGCCGCCAACGGCCACGCCGATGACGCACGCGATCGCCAGCAGAATCTTTCCAACTCTTTTCATACATGCTCCCGCTTTTCCCATCCCCGGCTCTCAAAAATGCCCAGCACCGCCGTGAAGCCGGCGCACGCGAACACGCTGAACCGCTCCGGGATGCCGAAGTACGCACGGGGAACAACGGCTGTGCCCACAGCACCGGCGATCATCAGGCACAGCGCGGCCAGCGCCCATCCGCCCAGCGCGGGGCAGGCCCTTTGCCGCAGGCCCCCATAGGCAATGAGCATCAGGGATGCGATGGACAGCAGCACCACCGCCGCCGTGACGACCAGGTGCATCACATCCTGAAGCTGCCCGGAGATCCCGGCCTGCGTCAGCGGGAACATGGCGTAGCCCACGGCGGAAATCCAATTCATCAGAGCGAAGCAATAGACACCTGCCCGCAGAACACGGTTGAAATGCTCTTTGATCGTTATGCAGCAAAGGGTCACGCAGACGATGCCGCAGGGCATATACAGCGCGCCAAGCTGATTCCACAGCACCCGTGACGGGGCCGTGTCCGCGGACAGGTCGCTGACCGCCTGCGCCATCCAGTCATACCCCGGATAGG